>JAAYPD010000064.1 GCA_012520015.1 Methanomicrobiales archaeon | reverse complement strand
TCCCGACTCCACCACTCAAACCCGCCTTATTCACAAAGTATGCCATTGCCGTGAAGAGTCCGCCATTACATCCACGCTGATCACCTGCACAGTTCACCAGGTACTGCTCAGCATAATCAGGGTTCATACCCGGATTTCCGGATTTTATCTCTTTATATGATTCAAAGGCACCGGTTGTTGCAAATGCCCAGCAACTCCCGCAACTTCCCTGATTCTTAATAGGGGTGGTATAATCTCCACCATTGTTCCGCCAGTCAAACGAAGTGGGAAGTCCTTCCATTGGTGTGATACCGGCGCCATTCACTATCGTGCTGCTTTTCAGATCATGCCTGAGTCCTTTCAGATGTTCACGCTCTTCTGGACTCATGAGCATGATTGGATTTACCGCTGCAGTCCAGGAGAGATTATGTTCTTTCACATAGGCATTTATCTCATCCACTTCTGCTTGTGCTGCATTATATCGCTCTTCTTCGCTCAACGGATCTTCAAATCCTACTACCCCGCTCTGAGATCCCGATGATAAACAGGTCGGGCAGGACGGCGGTGATGATGGAGGAGGAACATTCGGGACCTGAACTGAAGACGGTTTTACCTGAATAGTTTCAGGATAGGGAACTGTCTGCTGATTTACAGATACTGGAGGATCAATAATTGTAGAATTTATAGAATACAGGTAATCCGGCTGGGCATACTCGACCAGCGGGTTCATCCGATATAGTTCAATCGCTTTCATGGTCCCGGTAGTGTTGGGAACACTGACAACCTGCATTCCCTCAACACCCAGAGTGGATATGTCTGCAAGAACCGTTGCACCCATGGCTGCATGTGCCTCTGCCTGAATCTGATTTACAGAAGATAAGGGAGAAAGGTGGTCTGTCTTAAACTTTACAATGACCCGGTCAGGAATATATGCTTGTGCACATACAGAACTATTTTGTGTTGTATTTGTAGAAGGGAGTAATTGTTCCGGTTCCACCTTGGAGGACATTATACCTGACAGAACTGGGGACTGTACAATGCCTGATACCGGCCCATCTCCTTGTAAAGTTGACTTTGGAGTAACCGGGATTACAATCGACGGCAGGGAATATGGAGGAGAGACACCACTATCAGGAGGTTTCATCACCGCTTGTGAACCAGGTAATATCGTATCTGATGTTGCCGCTCCCGACTCTAAACCAATACTTATGAGCAATATCAGAATGAATATTAATACTATTGGCTTGGACATGAAAGGTACCTCGAAAAAATATGATCCCTATTACACAACTATTATATATAATTCTGGTTAAGCGCTATTTGATTTATATTGTAAAAGTGGTTTTAATCTGCCTATTAGGCAAGACCCCCAGACAGATTATAAATATTGAAGTTGCTATGAACAGTGACTGGGGGAGTATTTAAAAAGTTCTTGAAATTTTGGTATATACTTTCAAAAATGGGAAAACAGGGTCAAATGGTATATATCATCAGGAAAAAATAAAAGAAAATAGTTATTTCTTCTTCTTATCCATCGCCTGCTGCTTGACCAGGTTCCGGATCCGATCCGCTGTACTCCCCTTGAAATCCACAAGGTCCCGTTCATGCACAGTCATGGTCGTTTCAGATGAGGGCACATCGGTGATTGCATCCGCTAACACATGATCCAGTTTCTTCGCCCGTTCCCAGCATTCGAGCGCCTCCTCATTTCTCCCCAGGCCACCGGAGAGTGTGATGGCCTTAAATGCCCAGAGATCAGGGTTGGACGGATATATTGCAAGCGCCTGATCATACTTATCCACCGCCTCCTCGTACTTCCCCTGGTATGCCAGCTGATCTGCCTCCAATGCAAATGCATCAGCCTTATTGAGGAGAACATCACGCTTGCTAAGGAATTTGTGGGTTGAATTTTCTGCCATATCTCTGATTCTTTCACATTAGGTGGGGACAGTATTTATGCTTTCACCCAAAAAATCCCAGACCATCATATCACTGATTCAATCTGATCCATCGATAGTCAGATATTCTGCCCTGAGTGATGGGGCAACTTCAGTAATTTGGAGCAGTAGTCGAGGTTGCGGATGTGAGCAGGAACCCAATCTTCGGAGAACAGAATCAGCCCGCTCCAGAAATAACTGAAAATTTATGAGGCTGTTGCATAACTCTAAACCAATAGTACAATGAGGCAAAGCCCATAAATTTCATTGCCAATTAACGTTCCAACCGAATGGAAATTGTGCTCTTGAGGAAACGACATTTTAGTTGTGCAACAGCCTCTTATATATATGACTCTGACTCTTCGGTGAGGAGCCAGAACCAGAGGGGAAAATATGTAATTTTCCGGTCCTGAAAGATCTCTTCATCTAATATATCAGAAGTAATAATAATCCCCTCACCAATCTCAAAATAATTCATTGCGGAAATCAGCCCTCTTTTTTCTCTTTCACGGGTCATCGGATCTGAAATATCAACAGAGACCTGAATAAGCCGAATGGAGTCATCCCTGGATTTTATGACAAAATCGACCTCAACTCCTTTTTCATCCTGCCAATAGTATATCTCTTTACCCTGACGAAGCAGGGCTATGTATACAATATTTTCAAATATTCTCCCAATATCATTTGAAAACCTGAAAGAGACCGCCTGCATCATCCCATGGTCGATGCAATAGAGCTTTTTGGGCTTTTGTATTTGTCTTTTTAACGACGTATCGTAGTGATTGACAGAAAAAAGCAGAAATGCGTCTTCCAGATATGAGAGATATCTAATTATTGCATCAGTACTCAGGCTCTGGTAATCAGAAAAGAGCCTTTTCAAAGAATTATAGGTATGAGGTTTCGCAATATTGGACACACAGAAAAGAGCTAGTTCTTTGAATATTTTCGGATTTCGCACTCCATGTCGCGACACGATATCGCGGTATATGATATCATCAAAATAAGATTGGAGCAATGTAATGTGATCTCCTGCAGGATAGATAATTACTTCAGGAAATCCTCCCCGAACAAGATATTCATTGAAAATCCTTTTTATCTCGATCTTCTTATCAGAATATGCGATTGTTTTCAGATCAAACGAGATGTTTTTATATTTCAGGAATTCGAAAAAACTGAACGGAAACATTCTGGTGGTAAGGTGCCTTCCAGTCAGCCGGGAAGAGATATCTTCTGACAGAAGTGAGGCATTTGAGCCAATTATTACAAATTTTATATTTTTTCTTTTATCGTAGATTCCTTTTAACCATTTTTCCCATAAAGGAAAATTTTGTATCTCATCCAAAAAAAAATAGAGTTTCTGATCATCCGATGAGGCATACAGTTCCCGAAATGTATCTATTAATTGAGATAACTCATCTCCCTGAATAGGCTGCAATCGGTCATCATCAAGGTTCAGATAGAGAACAGATGACTTTGGAACACCGTGCATGAGCAGGTCTGAAATTAACTGATACATAAAATAGGTCTTCCCACAGCGTCTCACACCAATAATGTCATGTATATGAGGAAGATCCATCTGAATCGGGCGATTTCTAATGTGCACAAAAGGCAATGCACTCTCCTGCCATTCAACAATCGCAGTTTTTAGTTTTGCCCGGGTGTCCATACAGAGAGATTGAATACACAAGGGGATATGTCTATCGCATATAGACGATAAATTCTAAATAAATTATCGGATATAAACGATAGTTATCCCGATGAAAATTCTGCAGAAACATGAGATTTAAAACCTATGTTCATTGCTTATAAAATACCTCATTTGTTTTAATTATAAACAATGAAGTGGCCTCATTACCTTTCTGTTATTTATGAAAATATTTACGATCCTGAAACGAAATAATCAATCATATTATTACTACAATAAAAAATAAAATCATCATTCAGGGACCAAAAGTTCACGATGTGGGATATAGGGTCTTTCTCTTAAATCGTGCACTCCAATCAGGACTTATTGGCTTTTCTGCATTTAATCATACTTTGCCAGATAATATACAGCAGATTGAGATCTGCATAGAAGGAGATACTGAATCCATTGAAGAGTTTACCACAGATCTGCATGATAATATCCCCGTTCATGCCATCGTTGATACAATTTCCATTGAGCCATATGGTAAGCGGGTAATCACGATAATGGACTATATGCACCTTGTCCAGGTTGAACAACTGGATAAAGGAATTCCTGCGATTTTAAGTATTCAATCATCACAGGAAAAAATGTTGGAGAAACAGGATCGGATGCTCGAGAAACAAGATGTGATGATTGGTAAACAGGATCAGATGCTGGAAAAACAGGACCAAATGTTGGGAAAACAAGATCTGATGATTGACACCCAGAAACTGACCAACAAAGAGATACAAACATTACGATATGAATTAAAAACCGAAATGAATGAACGTTTCAATAAAATTGAGCATGAATTGCAGGAGGTAAAGAATGCTCTCCATAAACACGGAATCATGGCATAAAATATTTGGGAGATCCCGGAAAGAACTGCAGAAAAACCTATGCGAAATATTGGTTATTATTAATTAAATTCAAGGTGTAAATATTTTAACTTGCAGAATGTTTTAAAAAACTTATTGAGGGTTCGCCTCAACCCAGACCGATAAAAAATTACCACGCTCCCCCTCAAAATCCAGACGGTCCCGAACATACATACGCAATGAAAGTTTCAGAGGAGGAACCAGGTGTGATTTCATCTGCAAGAATGCTTCCACAGTTTTTCCTGTTCACAGCACATAAGCACCTCAATATTTCTCCCCGGGAACTTCGGCAATATCTTTAAATGTCAGGTGGGAGGGCATATCTGGGGATTGAGAACGTATGATTTATGTGTATCAACTTTTTATTCGTCTATTCCAAGGATATACCAACTATCCCGTTTCGATGCGAATGTTCAGCCCAAGTAAAGAGACTATCACACATGCGAAGCCCTGTACGGATCGATGTACCCGCCATTCCTCTGATTCCTTCACCCCTTGAAGAAACATGACTCATGCATTCACTCACATGAATCATGACCATCATATCGCTGCCGTCAAATACGATGATGACCAAATAACTCGATGAGTTCATGGAAAATAAGTACGAGATATCATCATCCCTTCAGTCACTTCTCGACCATATTGAGGAACAGCTGGGAACAACGATACATCTCTCACGAAAACAGGAAGCCCCACGAAAAGGGATACTGCTTGATCAATATACCTACCAGGGATCACGGAATGTCATCGCATTTTCCAACCAGCAGATCGGTATGCTCAAGGACTTTGTCATCGCGCAGAATGCAATCAAGCTCCTGCTTCGGGGTATTGCAGCAAAGAACAATGGCTATAAAGTCCTCTCCTTTGATGCGAAATCTGCTACCTCTGGTATGGAACAGATCTACCTTGATGTCCTGAAAGATGAAAAGACACGCCACCTGGACTTCTGGATCAAGAAAAAACTGATGTTTTACCTGTACATGCTCTTTCATGAATCCATCATCGAACTTCCGTGGACTCTGCTCTCAAATGTGGTGGTTGCAAAACTCTGTCCGGTCATGAGAAACGCGCAGGTCTACTACCTCATGAAAGAGAGCATGCGTGACATGCATGATCTGGTCTCATTCAAGGATTATATCCCGCGCCGCTACTTTGTTATGCATAACGGCATGTATTTCGCCCGTGATTTGATGCTTGGTGAGGTCATGAGTGAGATGAAATTAAACCCGATGATCAATATTCCGGAACTGAAAAAATTCAAGAATCTAAATCTCATGGAGATGCTCACCCACCGGTGGCAGAAAAATCCATGGTACCAGACCAAACTTGTTGGTGATGCCATGGTAAATATCTTAAAAGAACTAAAAGTTGCTTCGGTTTGTGAACATCCCCGTCCGGAGACGTATTATCAGATATACCAGGTGGGAGAGGAGATAACAAACCGGTGGATACGGCTCATGCAAATTGAGAAATATTACTTCTGGGATACTCCTGCCCATCAGGCTGCGGCGCTCAAGAATCAGGAAGAATACGAGAAAGAAGCGCGGATGGCGATATTCGGGGAAGTGTAATTTTTGTTGACGGGGTCAGGATTATGCTTGAGAAAATCCTGTCAATGATTCATCGTCACCGGGGATATATTGAGACAGGAAAGATACTCTTCATTGCTCTTCTGGCTCTTCTTGCATTATTTGTCTCGATATATGTCTTGTGGGAGAGCCCGTGGACCGGCTTTCGGTTTATTTATGTCTTCATACCACACCTCTATCTGATTCCAATAGTTCTCCTGGCCCTCTGGTACCCGAAATCAGGGTTGAGGTTGTTGGGGGTTATTCTCCTGTCTATTGTTGCTTTTTGGATCTTTTCAGATATTTTTGGGTATCAGTTCAGTATTGCCTTTGTCATGCTTTATACGGGTCTTGACCTGGCAACTATCATGGTCCTTTTGTTATATGTGAAGGATCGCAGATTGGTTGAGGCGGTAATATCTGATCTTATCGAACGGGGGGGAAGAAACAAGGATGAGAAAGTATCAAAATTCGGCGGAGATTTTGATGCAATTATCACGGCCTTGGGGAGCGGAGATGAGCATGAACGGGAGGATGCTGTCGAAGCTTTATCTGAACTGTCTGATCCCAGGATAGTACTTCCCCTGATTAGGACATTAACGGATGAAAGTCCGTTTGTCAGAAGAATGGCTGTAGAAGCACTCGGGAAGACAGGTTCTTTGAAAGCGGTGCAACCACTTATGAGGGCACTGGCAGACGATGATCGGTATGTCCGGGAAGCTGCCGCTGAGTCGTTAGGGCGTCTTGGTGAGGTAGCTATTCCTGATTTGGTGAGGGGGGTTCAGGAGAAAGACTGGAGAATCCGGGTCGGATCTCTTATTGCTCTCCGTGTCTCATCCGGAGAGATCCCTACTCTTGATCCTATTCTTGAGCGGTTATATGATGAGTCGCCCTATGTCAGGCGTGAAGCAGTCAAGACACTTGGACGTATTGGCAACTCTCTGATTGTTCCGTATATTATCCAGGCCACAAAAGATCAGGATGCGGGTGTCAGAATTCGGGCGATTACTGCTTTAGGAAAAATTGGTGAGAGAGAAGAGGTTATCCCGGTGTTAAGCCGATGTATGAATGATCCCGATAGTGCAGTCAGGTTACGGGCTAGGGAAGAACTAAAAAAATCAGGAGCTGATGAATAGATTTTTTAAATTAAAAAAATCCAAGAGATTTTTTCCCACAATTATTTATTGACATTCAGAGCGCGGAACCAATTCGGATTAAATTAACAATTAAGAATGCAGGGAGTTTTATTTAATGTAAATGGATAATATACATATCTTCGGAAAGAGCGTAATTCATGAATTAATTTTGACGGATTTCTAAATTAATGTAAAGATAATTTCATTCTGATGGATATAGAGGCTGTTGCATAACTTCAAACAGTTAGTACAATGAG
>JAAYPD010000063.1 GCA_012520015.1 Methanomicrobiales archaeon | reverse complement strand
CCCATTAATGATTCCTGATACTTTAGATTAATCACTTACAATTACACTATATATTCCCAACGATAACACAATGGCATTTCACAGGTTCATAAGTTAATCAGTCACTTATTTACGCTAATCACTCCCTCATTTTTTATGGCATCTGAGCTGAAGCACCTCTTAATACCCCTTCTCCTCATTACCGCTCTCCTCGCAACCCCTGTTTTTGCTAAGGATACCCATAATCCGTTAACAGAACACGAAAAGACAATGGCAGAGATCTTTTATCCTGGCAATGCCGTCTCCAACATCTATCATGCCAACTTAAACCCACAATGGATACGACCGGATGCATTCTGGTATACAGATAACTGCCGTGACACCACCATGTTCATTCTGGTAAACACCTCACAGGGAACCAGGAAAAAGATAATCGATGCTGACCGGTTATCAAATGCGCTAAGCTCATCCACAGGAAAACAGATATCGCCGTCTCATATGCCAATACAGAACATGGAGATATCAGATGACGAAAAAACAGTTCAGTTTTCATTGCATGGAACAATATACTCATGTGACCTTGCCAGCTATACCCTTACAAAGATCCCGCTTCCGGATGAAGTAAAAGCAGGCATTCCATCGCCTGACAACTCATGGATTGCTTATGTAAATGATTCTAATCTCTGGCTATACTCAAAGAACACAGGAAAATCCTCGCCCCTCACTACCGACGGAACACAGGATTACTTCTATGGCAAGCGATCAGACACGGTCAGGTACCCTGTCTCCGAATCACGGCTTAACACCCCGCCGGTTCCATACCTGTCCTGGTCTTCTGATTCGTCAAAAATTGCAACATTCAAAGTAGACCAAAGGAACGTAAGTACACTCTCTCTATTGCAGGATGCACCAGGCACCGGGATGAGGCCGGTATCATACTCATATAAATATGCTTTTCCAGGAGATCCTCATGTACCAGGGTATGAACCTGTAATCATTGATTTATCATCAGGCACCATCACTCCTTTAAAGTACCGTTCCCAGCCTGAAGTGAGCCTGATGGATAATGAGAAGAATGTCCTTCAATGGTGGGATGAGACAGGAAATACCACCTACTCACTCTTTGTTGAACGGGGAGAAAAAACGCTCCGCCTCCTGGCAGCAGATCCATATACAGGGATGGTTCGTGAGATAATGAACGAAACAGGTCCATCGTACATAGAATCAACCCTCGAATATGGAGGAGACCCGAATATCCGCATCCTTTCAGATGGCGATATAATCTGGTTTTCTGAAAGAGACGGATGGGGACACCTGTATCGTTATGATTCGAATGGATCATTAAAAAACCAGGTTACAAAAGGACCATGGGTTGTTCGAAGCATTCTTGCCGTCGATGAGAAGAACGGGCATATATATTTCACAGCAAGCGGAAGAGAGGGAGGAAATCCATACTACCAGTACCTTTACCGGGTCCAGCCAGATGGAAATGACCTCAGGCTTCTGACTCCGGGCCAGGCAGATCATGCAATATCCCTGTCACCAGATCTGACCTGCTTCATTGACGCATACTCCAGTGCCGACCTACCCACAACAACCGTGCTTAGGTCCATGGATGGGACATTACTGATGCACCTTGCCAGGGCTGATGACTCTGATCTTAAAAGGACAGGCTGGTCCCCTGCAGAACGGTTCACTGTTACAGCCCGTGACGGAAAGACAGATATTTATGGCCTCATGTTCAGGCCAACCAATTTTGACCGGACAAAGAAGTACCCGGTGATCGATGTCGTCTACCCGGGACCATATAATATCATCACCGAAACATCTTATCCTGCATCCCTGACCTGGAGCTCGAAGATCTACTGGACCTGCCAGATGATCTCAGAACTTGGATACATTGTTGTTACAATGGACGGTCTTGGCACTGCATACAGGTCCAGGGAATTTCATGATGCAAGCTACCAAAATCTTGCAGATTGTGGCTTGCCTGACCATATCACCGGCATTAAACAACTGGCAGCAAGGTATCCTTACATCGATATCAGCCGTGTTGGTATCTATGGGAAATCTGCCGGGGGATTTATGGCTGCCCAGGCTATGCTCACCTATCCTGAGTTTTTCAAGACAGGGGTTGCTGCGTCAGGGAACCATGACTGCAGGTTATATGGATCATTCTGGGGAGAGAAGTATGAGGGATATCCGGTGACTGACCGGTACCTTGAGCAGGTAACAGCATTAAAAGCATTAAACCTGACCGGAGATCTCTTTTTGATCACCGGAGACATGGATGATAATGTTCATCCTTCAATGACGATGCAGCTTGCAGATGCCCTGGAAAAAGCCGGGAAAAAGTATGATCTAATGGTGTTTACCAATAAGAACCATGATCTGAATTATGATCCCTATTACCTGAAGACCATGATGAGGTTTTTTTTAACAAACCTCTGATTCCTCTGATTCTTTTCTGTCATCGACTCGAATTATGGAATCTCTCCGATTATCCATGACCGTGGCCCGATTTCAGAGGGCATTCCATACATCCTGGCACCAGGATAATTTCCTGAAATCTCTTTCCAGGCACCTGCTGCCGCATCGTACCAGGGCACCAGATCTTCATAGGGTGTAATTCCGATGTTCACCGGGGAGAACTTATTCTGTTCTGATTCATAGTCCTGGTATTTTTCCATGAGTGTCAGCGTATAAGAGAGGAATGATACTATCTCTTCCGCCCGTGGATACTGCTCCTGGCTGACATTCATCCTGATAAGGGTGTAATAGGTCCCGGCCAGGGAGTCGTGAACTGCATCATTCATCTTACCGGCGGGAAGCGGTTCACCGGTACATAT
>JAAYPD010000062.1 GCA_012520015.1 Methanomicrobiales archaeon | reverse complement strand
TCTCTTCATTCCTTGATATTCACCGGAGAGGTGCCATTTTCTGGGATGAAATGGAGCCTATCTTCTCACATTACTGGAGTCCTGGGAGTGAAGATGTTCAACGCGGTTTCATGCCTCTTATCGATTTTCCCCCAAAAGGATTGAAATTCAAACGAGAGAAAAACGATAAAGAAGGATTTGTGAAAGATATCATCGCCGTTGGGGGCATGACCGGTTCAGTATCGTTTGTGAAAAATTGGGGAGTCGAACCGGATCTGATTACTCAGTTACTGGAAGATGTCTGGGAAGGATTGGTGAATAAGTGGCATATTCTCACTCCTGTCACCCTTAAAGATGCAAAGAACCAGGCATTATCCGGAGCAAGCGGAGTTTATCAGATCAATTCTGCCAAAGTTGGCATAATATCTCAGTTTGAACGTCATCGGTGTTCTATCTGTAATCGTGTGCATACCCGTGAATCTCCAGGTCAGGCCTGTACCAAGTTCAGGTGTAAAGGGCATACCCGGTTTGAAGAACCTCCTGAAGATGAGTATAACATCAGTCTTCTGGGCCGTGAATTAACCATGATTATGGCTCGGGAACATACCGCCCAGGTTCCTGCGAAAGATCGACAATACATTGAAAAAGAATTTAAAAATCCGAAGGGTAGCATAAATTGTCTTGTTGCTACACCAACGCTTGAGCTGGGTATCGACATAGGATCTCTTGATATGGTCCTGATGAGGAATGTTCCCCCATTACCTGCTAATTATTGGCAACGTGCGGGAAGAGCCGGCAGACGACACAGAATGGCAGTGATTTATACGTACTGTAACCGGAAGGCGCATGATGAATATTTCTTCGAAGACCCGATGCGACTTCTTAATGGAATCGTATATCCTCCCCGTTTAAATCTGAAAAATCCGGTCATGATACGAAAACACGTTCATGCAACCGTGTTGGCTCAATTAACTCATATGTCCCAGCGGGATAATCCCACTGATGTAGAAAGAGCAATCCATCAGACATTGCAGGAATCATTTCCTCCGTTTGTTTCCGGGTACCTGTTCAAGGAAGATCGCAGGTATAGAACAGAACCGGTTGATCTATCTAACCTAATGACCACGATTCATGAACATAAATCTTCGTTGCTATCCAGCGTTTTGAAAATTTTTTCTGAGCAATGGCCATCCGATAGCGTTGATGAAGTCCAGGATAAGGTAATACAGAAATATCTCGATGAACTTCAACCAAACCTTTCAAAACAAGTAAAACTCATTCATCAGAGGTTCATGTGGGCTATCAATAAAAGGAATGAACTGAACAAAAAAGAAGTAGAATTATCTACTTTAGAAGAGTTGGATGAACGCCTCAGAAGACGGTGTAAAGAATATATTTCAGAAATGGCCGGGCGAAGTCTTGATAATTATACGCTCAATGTTCTCGGTAGATACGGGTTCCTTCCCGGGTACGCAATAAATCAGGGTTCTATTACGGGGTTTGCGAGTAACACCTTCTCAACCGGTTGGATGAGAAAGACGTTTGAATTGACCAGGCCTGAAATCCTCGCATTACGAGAATTCGTTCCTGGAAATATCATATACGCAAATGGTGGGCGATACAAGGTAGCATATTATCATCTTCCATTTGGTGAAGAGGGTATAAATCCGGAAAATTATGTTGCAAATATCAAAACGATGAAAATATTTGAAGAGAAAAATCGTCCAGATGATTATGCTGAGGATCAGATAATAGAATTATCCGGAATTCCGATAAGTGATGCCGAGCTATCATTTATCTCCCATGTAACTGATGAAGAAACGAATAGGTTTAAACTCCCTGTAGCTATCCTTGGAGAATTAAGGCGAGAACATCGTGGAATTGATAAATATGCGTCAGGAACGAATGAATTTTCGCACTTACACGGGCAAAAAATCCGACTGATCAATATCGGTCCATCCGATAAAGTTGCTGAGGGAATTGTGGGTTATCCTGTATGCAGGGTTTGTGGAGCTACCCGCTCCCCCTATTCTTCTCAAAAGGAGTTAGAAAATTTTATAGAAATCCATGAGAAGAATTGCCATGAAAAACCTGGCTATCTCTGCTTTAGCGCTGATGCCCAGGTTGATGGATTACTATTTGAAGGTCTTCCCTCAAAAGCAGAGGCAGTGAACCTTGCAGAAGGTATACGGATTGCATCAAATGTTTCTTTGGAAATGGAACCTGATGACCTTCAGATTCTCATTTTACCTCATGATGAAGAATTATTCAATGTTCTGGTGTACGATCCCATGTCAGGAGGGTCTAGAATTATCAATCAGATTCTTGATGAATGGACTGTTCTCATTGAAAAAGGGATAAATGTATTAAATAATTGTCAGGGAGGTTGCGAAAAAGCATGTTATGATTGCATGAAAAGTTATTCTAACATGCTTTATCACCAGGAATTAGATCGTAATACCGCGGTGAATCTTCTTGAAAAGCTTAAAAATGAAGTATCTCATGTTTGTTATATCCCCCCTATTGATGAACCTTCTCTGCCGGATAGTGGGTCTACGAATACCGTTGAGATGTTATTAGGTGAAAAACTTGACTCATATGGATTTCCTTCTTTTCAAAGACAGGTGGAAATAAAGTTAAGTTCAACCTTAATAACAACCCCTGATTTCTACTACATTTCTCCAGATGGTTCAATTAAAATCGCGATTTATCTGGATGGATTATCCAGAGGGATCCATGGAAATCCGGAACAACAAGCAAAAGATGAGTATATTAGAAGAATGTTGCAGTCAAAAGAAAAGGTAACTGTAATATCAATACCTGCTACGTATGTAAATAAGGATCCAGCAGCATTACGATGGAAAATGAAGGAAATTGCAATGGCACTTGGAAACGAAGAGATAGAACAAGCAATATAGTGCACACCAGGTCTCTTCCATTCCGCCATATCACCCTTCGCCTGCTCGATAACTTAGTGAATAGCCATTCCTTTCTGGAAGAATGATTTATCTTTTGTCGGGCTGCGGAGTACATTCTGGAACTTGAACTTGAGCGGACAGTATATACAGTAATTACATGGATTACTTTCCTTCACAAATGCCCGGAATCAGGCATAGAATACGAGTATCATCCGGGTCCATCCCTCCCCTGCAAAGGCAATTTTGCCCCAGGGCACAGAGAAACCGGGCGGCTGCATTAATCCACTCCTCCCTATCATTCAAACCCCCGGTTCCAGCACAGCGTGGACTCCGCTCACTGAGAGATGACTGGCAGCAGAGTCGATCTTGTATCAATATGCAGGAGATGTACTGATGGTATACCTGTTATTCATACAGAGAGGAAGAGAGGAGATCCAAAATGGATGTAATAAAAAAGATCAATATGGTGCTTCCGATCCTGAAAAGAAGATTTGGGATATCTCGATTGGTGTATTTGGTTCATATAGTGCAGGCACTGCATCTCCTGAAAGCGAGATAGACATCCTCGTCACCTTTCAGGAAGGAGAGGAGACCTTTGATAATTATAGTGCACTGGTAAAGGCGTTAGAGTATTCGGCGTGAAACAAAGGATATTCGAAATCAATTCGAGTTCACAATGCAAATTTTTATTTTGGTTCGTTTCAATTCCTTATCCTGGCCACGACAGTGTCAAAGTCTTCATCCGGTCTCAGGTATTTTTCTTCAGTATATTCAATATGCATGTTATTCCCAGATACTATCAAGATCATTAGGACTGGAAATGGAGTTAATTCTTCCGGCCAGAACATCTTCTCTTGAACGCTGAATCTGTTCCATCAAATCGGGTGTATTAAGAATCTCAATGGTCTCAATAACCTCTTCAAATTCTGATTGTAATTGTTTCAGTCTTGAAAATGCTTCTGAACTGATTATTACAGGTCCTGGTGTGGTTTCTTCCATATTCCTTCCTTGTTACTGAATTGATCAAATGGGAATTTATAGGTAATGATGTACCAACCTACCGTTAGAACCGGGAAGAACAGAGCCGATGGACTTCCGGTATTCGTCTCTTAATAAGGGGCTGAAAATTAGGATCCTTTTGGATCTGGTTAACATCAATACATGATCATTCATGCCCTCCATGAAAAAGGCTCGGTGTCATCCGGAGATGATTGCATATCCCAATCAGCCTTCCCTTTTCAAACTCGTTTTACCAGATATTTATGGATATTACTTCCCATCCCCCTTCTCCTTCCCAGTACATAATCCCCCATAATCACAGAACCGACACTCCATGTAACCAGGAGTCGGATCAAACCGTTCATCTATTATCGCCTGAACAAGCCCATCTAATTTCTCCCGAAACACACCAATCGACTGTTCAGTCGGGAAATAATCAACCTGCTTTACTCCTTCCTCTTCCAGGTAAACCAATGAAGCCCGTTTCGGAAGTTTCCCGTTCATCATCTGAATAGCCATGGCATAGATATTCAATTGAATATCAAGTGGAATATCCTTCTTCGCTATCCGGGATTTTCCTGACTTGAAATCAATAACTACCATCTCTCCCTTTTCCTCCTCTATCCGGTCAATCCGTCCCTTCACGATCCATCTCTTCCCGT
>JAAYPD010000061.1 GCA_012520015.1 Methanomicrobiales archaeon | reverse complement strand
CGGTAAAGACCGGATGCCTGTGTCATGACCTCATGGACAAGTTCAGTGAGGACTATTCGTGACTTGAGAGCGGTGAACTCTTCAATCCGGTGAACAATCTCCTTCACCAGGATACCATCACCCATGAAAAACTCTTCTGCATGGGCCATAGCCTCATACACCCCGTCATTTCGGGTATCTGAATTTGTGTGGATGCCTGAATTTCGTAACCTGGGAGAGAAACATTTTTCTGCCGTAAAATAGAGTGAGGATTGTTCCATCCAATGCTCATTGAATGCTCAGTGAGCATTTAAGTCAGCATTAAACCGGATTGAATGCTCGGGGAATGCTCATTGAGCATGTGGATCAGCATTCCCCTCCTGCGAGTGATACTCATAGCGTGCACCCTTCCCTTTTCCAGGCTCAGATATCTCCGGATTTTCCTGCCTGAGCTCATTCATCAGTCGAAAAACCTGGTGCCGGTCAAAGAGAGTAATCTGCCTTATATCCTGATTACTCAGTCCTTCCATGCCCTGCTCCTCTCTCTCTTTTAAAATTGAAAGAACTCGGGTTTTCGCTACTTCCCAATCTATCCTTCTTTTATGCTCGGTGGGACCTGATTCAGATAGTCTTCGAGAGAGAGCGGGTGATAAACTCCAATATGTTCCCTTTCCAGTTCCCCTCCGCTGTACAATCCGTTCTGACTCAAGCGTATTGAGAATCTCTTTAACATCACCTTCGCTCCGCTGACAGAGGTGGCTCGCTCCTGCGGTATCTATCTCCTGGTGACGAAGGAGGTGATGAATGAGAAGAAGATCATCGACGGAGAACACTCGTTCATCCGGAGACCTTTCAGCGATGTAAGACCGCATGTACGGGCTGATCATTTGAGCACGAAAGATAACCCGTACAGATTCCCCTGACTCCTCAATGATGGGGGGTTCTTTTCCTTCCATGAGAAATGCGGAAAAGATACGGGGAATCCCTAAACTACTCCGGTTCACTAAATGAAGTTTAATCAAAGCAGCTACGAGGAGGTGATTTCGTGGTGTCGGAGTATGATGGAGAATATTATCAGGAGTGATTCCCCCAATGAACCCACCATGATTTGATATTTCCACCCGGGTTTGAAAAACTTTCACCATGATAGGGCCAGCACGGCGAAAGTCTGCATGACAGAATGCATTCATCAGAACCTCTCGAATTGCCCTTGTTGGATATATTGGATACTCATACTCATGCATCCCGTCTTGAGTTGTGTCGACCGTATTATATGGGGTTATAAGTTCTTCAATACGAAGAATTGAAGGTGGGATTGCTGTTGTTTGATCTACACGGACATCATAATCAGTATCAGTCCGCATATGAAGAAAAGTCCAGACATATCCAGGAATATGGGCTCTGATCGCTTCTTCTGTTCCTCCGAGAATAAGTCCTGCCCGGGTTAGACTTCCCGATGAAACAACCCCAAGACTTGAGAGTAATTCAACGTCAGAAAGATGAAGCAGATCTTCAGGAGCATGTTCTGCCCTGGCTATCTGGCGAAGTCGTTCCATTGCAGAAGGAGAGATCTTGGATATGGCATCTCCGGGAATAACTTCAGCAGAGTAATCTGTCTCTCCTGTCTCTGCAGAAATCTTTCTCCGCATCGTCCCGGTAAGTGGTTTACAATCCTTTCCTACCCGGATAGTACCTCTTCCTTTGGTATCGGTGTATGGTGGCATACCTGGATGAATCTGCATCAGGAGAAGCCGTCCTGTACCTTCAGGTACAAAAAGATCTTGAAATTCAGGAGTTATTTTGGGATCAGTCTCATCGTATACTGCTAATTTAAGCCGATTGATATCGATGGAGAGAGGAACTCCTTTTATTGCCATTGTTCGACCAATCACCTTATCTGCAATCCCAAAAACGACTGTCCCTCCTCCCCCATTTGCCATGCAAATCGCCATCTTCACCACTAAGTCGATTGCATCATCGATACTCGACTCATCCCATTGTTTGAAGTCAAGATCTTGATCTTCAAACGAATCGGCGATAAAATGTTCGAGTGCCGGAAGAATCCCACTAATCTGGTCAACAGTTCGCATACTCTTCTCTATTTGATTTTTACATGGCCTTTTTTGAATACTTCTTTTAATTGTCCAGTGACATTCATAGCCCACTTATCGTTTTCAGTATAAGTTCTGATAGTTGGCCGATTGTGTCAGTAAATATGTCATGAAATAACAATATTAAATAGAGATGTAAAAAGATATAATATCCATCTATAATTATTCATCGATAATAGGCTCATCTTAATTTTTATCACTCCCCATCCCCCTTCTCATTCCCTGGACATAATCCCCCATAATCACAGAACCGACACTCCATGTATCCGGGAGTCGGATCAAACCGCTCATCTATTATCGCCTGAACCATCCCATCTAATTTCTCCCGAAACGCCCCAATCGACTGTTCAGTCGGGAAATAATCAACCTGCTTCACCCTATCACCTTCCAGGTAAACCAATGAAGCCCGTTTCGGCAACTTCCCGTTCATCATCTGCAGCGCCATGGCATAGATATTCAACTGAATATCAAGTGGAATATCCTTCTTCGCTATCCGGGATTTTCCTGACTTGAAATCAATAACTACCATCTCTCCCTTTTCCTCCTCTATCCGGTCAATCCGTCCCTTCACGATCCATCTCTTCCCGT
>JAAYPD010000060.1 GCA_012520015.1 Methanomicrobiales archaeon | reverse complement strand
TAAAATAAAAGGATTTCACGGCGTGCATTCAAAACCGGTTTTATATATGAATCAAACATTATGCATTTTTGCAGAATATCATATTTATCGATATTTCGATTATTTAACTCATATCTTTCAATCCTGCATTCAGGAAATACCATAAGGATATTTAAAAGAGTATGCTCCTTTAACAAGAATAAAACACAAGTGATCTATTGCCTGGTAAAAGAATTGCATGTAATAGAAATCAGGCAGATAATTAATGTAATAAAGAAAATAGAGAAGGGATTAGATAACCACTCCACCTCTGTATCCGTCTGCAAGGGTTCTGGTTATAATGGATGATGCACCGGTCTTTGGTTTAATTTCAAGGACAAACTTCTCTCCGGCTTTTGGTTTATAGCCCCCTGGTGTTGTAAGTGTTACTTTCTGTCTTGCACCTGGGTTTAACTGACCTTTAGATGGATCAAGATTAGCCTTCGCAACAGTAGTTACAGCCTTGTTTTCAATAGTCCAAAGGTAATCTACATACTTGAGATCCTGGGTTTCTCCTCCTTCAGGAACCTTGACATAGAAATATAATGCTTTTAAGCCGTTAGTCTTATCATATGATCCATAGATCATACCGTCCATGATGAGGTTAGAAGTTGCCTGTTTCATTCCAGAGTAGGTTACTTCCTGTGCTTTCTGAGTTGCAAAGAATCCTGCACCCAGCATTACATATGAGAATACCGCAGCCACTACAACGAATGCAATAAGAACAATCGCTGCTTCAAGCCCGGAAAATGCTGATTCCTTTTTCATACTCAATACTCCTATTCCGGGTCACCCGGAATACAATAGTATACTTCTTCATTGGTAATTAAGTTATGTATTCAGAGCAGCTGATATAATTGTGATGGTTATAAAAATAATAATTCAGATGATCACTCCCCCATCAAAACCCTGTTCTATCCATCGCTTGACAAACAAAGGCGAACCAGTCTTAGGTATTATCTCAATAGTAAACCACCCCCCAGTTCTTGGTCCTTCTACATTTGCCAGTTCAATTTTGACATTTTTTCCGGCATGAAGCAGGTCAAGCCCTTGCGCATAAAAATGATCAGGATTAGCTGCAGTTTCGCTCCATTTATATTCCCTTGGATTAGATACGTCACTTTGGGTATATGAGATGATCATTTCAGTCAGATCCTGATTTTCCGCCCCGTCCGGTACATATATGGTAAAAAAGAGCCGGTCAAGCTGATGAGTATCAGCATGCATGGTCCCATATATTCCCCCTTCCTGGTAAACTGATGTTGAAGCAGTCTTTGTTCCCTGATGAACTGATTGTTGTGCCTTGTCAGAGACATAAAATCCTGATCCAAGTGTTGCATATGCGAAAACAGTTGCTACAACGACAAATGCAATCAGAACAATTGCTGCTTCAAGACCTGAAAACCCATCATCTTTATTCATACAATTCCCTCTATGTATATTATTAGTTTATATGGACTCAAATAAGAAAAAGTTTTCTTTAAAAACTATGGATTTTGCCTTGTGATATCAAAGAGGCCGATGTTAAAACTCACTATACCAATCGTGTAAAATCCACCCGTAAAAGTGCATTATATGCCATAAGGGCTAACCAAAAGTTATTCGGAAGAGAAAATGCCGGAATAGTGTATGTCAATGTTGCTAAACGAATGGAGACAATTGATGCAGAACTATCCAATTTAAATGAAAATTTGAATACGTTAAAAAAATCTGAAATCGAATCAAAAGTTTTAGAAATTGTCGGAGAATTAAATCAGTTTTTCACCATTTCAATAAATAAAAGAGAGAACAGATATTCATTGAAATATCACTGTTATGTAACTCCCTTGACGATGTGAAACGCTCCGAAGGTCTGCCCGGGCCCCCCATACCAGAGAGATTATGCCATGGCAAAAGAGAATGAATGGTTGACAGACAGGATATCCGGTTATGCTATCTCTTTCAACGACATAACAAACCGACACAGGATATCCATTCAGCAGACCGTGACAATGCCGGGTTTGCAGTATGATCCAACCGGATAACCCTTACATTGATATTGTTACTTTGAGAACAGAAGCCAGAAGGGAGATCCTGGAAGGGATAGTCACCCGTGCAGGATGAAGGCAGGATGATGCGGAAGTACCTAAGGGAGAGGATTATTCATCACTTAAAAAGACAATCACCATAGTCATCCTGGATGATACCTACTGTGATTCTGATGATTTTCACACATGGTCAGGACTGCATGACTGCAGACAAAAGATAGTCATATCTGACCTGATAGAGGTACATTTCCTGGAACTACCAAAACTACATAACTTATCAGGTCAAGATACTGACAATGACTGTATTAAATGGATGAAATTTTTCAATGCAAAAACAAAGGAGGAATTAATCATGTTATCCGAAG
>JAAYPD010000059.1 GCA_012520015.1 Methanomicrobiales archaeon | reverse complement strand
GAAAAACTCACCATTATCGTGGGCTTTTTGGTCAGCAAACTGGGTAAGGAAGTACTCATTTATCCTGCCAAACACATAGAAAAATGTTTTTATTAATGATAATTTTTTTACAGACCCTTTCCTGGAACTGTTACGATGTCCTTTAACGAGGAATAACTCCTCAATACCTCCATAACTATGAATGGTGGTGTGATACAAAAGACAGTTCTGTGTCAAAGAATAGATATCCTTTTTATATGAATAATTGTGGAGGCAGTGACTCCACAATTATTCACAACAGAACAAAACCTTGCCATAACCGGTTTTGAGAACTATAGTGGTTGGAATGAAAAACGGTAACAAGGATTATTCTTTATACAAACTTTAAAGGTGGCAGTGGCCCAAGAAGAGCGCTCATATCTCTTCGTATCTGGGATTTTTCCGCAATGTCCGGGTCCAGATTGATAACCATCTCTAAAAGATCCACATAATCAATGTCATTTCCTGACTGAGTGAAAAGATCCAGAAGTGTGTAGAGCTGGTACATGTCTCCTCCAGTCTCCAGGAGTAATTTCTGCAAAAAATGTATGTCAGCATTAAAATTTGTTGAAGATAATGTGAGTAACTTTTCGCCCAGGGAGAATAATGACCTGAATCTTCTTGCCCCCTCCAGGTGCATGATAAGTTCCTGGTATATCTTTGGTTCATCTACAGTGACCATATCCCTGTAAAATGTCATCCAGGATTGCATCCCTGTGGCGATGGCTTTACCGGATATCATGGCATAAAAAGCCTCATATGGTCCCTCGTTTTGAATAATATCAACTACAGAATTGTAGACAAACCCGAGCTTGTAATGGAGCGTTGTTACCAGGCCATACAATTCAATGTCCCGGTTTTCCCTGATGTCATACTGGTAAAGAAGCTTCACTCCCTCATTCCATTCACGTATGTGCAGGTCGGAAAGGCAGGTCCACGAAAATGGTTCATCAATTACCTCGTCTCTAAATTTCTGGTTTTGAAAACCTTTTTCTTTGACAAGATCTTTCCATATCCTTATCATACCGCCCCGGTTACCAAAACGGCCGGCTGCAATAAATGCGCCTACCTTCACATTTTCATCACACGGGCGTTTAAAAAAATAACGAAATGACTTCTCTACCCCTGCTGAATCCTTCAAATATGAATAATGATGAGCAAGTCTGAGCATACGGGTTACTGCTTCACAAGAGACATCGATATTTAAGTTATTCAATAGTTCTACCGCTTTTTCATGCTCACCAAGGAGAGTAAGTAAAACCTCACAGTCAAAACCCACGTTGTAATCTTCCGGATCATATTTCAATTCCTCTTCATACTCTGAAAAGATCTTCTGAATCAGGGATTTAGACAACTGGTCACCTACAAGGTCAAATGTATCAAAAAAATCATCTAATATAAATCCCTTTACTAATATCCGGGTCATTCCTTAGTATATTGTCAGCAAATAAAAAAGGATGTTTCATCACGGACGGCTTTCCTGGGGATTTTACTATAGTGTTGTTTAATGAATCAGTCATGACGGCAGTTATGTCTTTGTGGATTCGCCCATTATGTTATATCCTCTTCTTTTCAAACACCTGTAAGCATAATGAGTGAATGCACCATAACGCACCTTGTTTCATTTTATTCTGCATTAAAGGATGCCCACGGACTGCAACACTGGTGGCCGTCTGAGTCCAGGTTTGAGACGATAATCGGTGCAATACTGGCGCAAAGCGTATCATGGACCGGCGCACACAAGGCAGTCTGTGCATTAAAAGATGCCGGGCTTTTAGAACCACACTTGTTATTTAAAGCTGGTCCTGATACAATCGCCCCGCTTATCAGGTCTTCGCTATATTACAATCAGAAAGCCAGGAAGATAATGATCTTTCTCTCCTGGTTTCTTGACACCTGTGATGGTGAGATATCCAAAATGGCTTCCCTGCCCTGCCTTATGGTCAGGGAGGAGTTACTGCAGCTTTCAGGGTTCGGGCCCGAGACGGTGGATTCAATCCTGCTATATGCCCTTGAAAAACCCGTCTTCGTGGCAGATGCATATACACGGCGAATCGGCTCACGGCAGGGGTGGTTTTCGGAAGACATAACCTATGCCGGGATGCAGGAGTTCTTCATGAGCCGCTTGCCGCAAGACATCCCTTTGTACAATGACTTTCATGCACAGATAGTATATCTGGGTAACAGGATATGCAAAAAAAATCCGGGTTGTTCATCCTGTCCTGTGCGGGATCACGGAATAATT
>JAAYPD010000058.1 GCA_012520015.1 Methanomicrobiales archaeon | reverse complement strand
CGCCAGGTGACATGGAACCTTTGCAACAGGCAAGACACTTGAAGAGGCATATCTTTACACTTCCCTTGCCGAGCATGCATGCAGGGTTTTGTCCATGGTCTCCTCATTCCGGTGATTTTTATGTCTTTGGAAGAAAAAATTGCATCCCTGGAGCCTGAAATCAGGGCACAGGTCGAAGATTACGTTGATTTCCTGTTGAGTAAATCTTCGGGCGCAGACCCTTCCACAATGTTCTCTCATCATTGTGATGATGTCACAGAACCTGAACACTCATGCGGCTTTTCCCCGTCGATAGTCAATATGCAGGATAAGCAGGATACCCACGATAAGGTGAGAGATCCTGAAGGCATTCCGGGAATTATCATGGCAGAGGAGAGACCACTGAACGATGAAATGGACTCTATTGACTTTGCCGATATCAACAGCAGGTTTGGGCACGTACCCAGAGAAGAAGGAGAAAAGAAAGAACGGGGAAGCCGTAGACGACCTCTTGACTGGCTATAGATCCTGATTTTGCAGATCTCATGAATTATAGTATCATACCACGCGTGATGTGGTGGAGAGTTCTATACCTTTTCCCGAGATGATAAACGGAAGCAGCCTTCCCGGGGGCTCCAGCCCGGTCAGTTTTTTTACGTCAAGTGTCCTGATGATCTCATTACCATGCCTTTCTTCATGAAGGTGGATTACAACATCGCAGAGCCTTACCAGGAGTATCTCGTTATATGGGGCATGAAGACCTTCATAAAGGGTGAAGAGGGCATTATCCCTGGAAGCCTGGATTGTTGCCCTGCAGGAGACCACGCCAGCTAATACCGGGTCAATCCCTTCACGCATGATAAGGGTTGAAAGGGAATCAATAATGAAACCTCCGTCCCCTATATGGGCAAATATTTCAGCAGATGTCAGCCCACGTGCATGTACCATTCCATCAAGGAGGTACCCGTCAAGCATGAAAAACCTCCTGTGTTCAGGGAGCACTTCCCAGAACTGGCGGGCAAAGTGATCAACCCCGGAGGTAGCTGAACCGATAAGCAGGATGGTGCTTCCGGGAAGGAACCCGCCGTCAAGGGCAAGATCAAATCCGTTGATCCCGGTCCGGTTTCTCCCGATATATGTCCGGATCATTGATCCGGCTTTGTCATCAGGTTCTTCTGACATGATGGTTGTTTTATGTAATCTGTAGTATCCATGCACACCAGCTTGCACAGATTTGCCATTATCTATTTATTGCGGCTTATGTAATTATGGTAGTAGAATAAAAGGGGTGTATCTCTTTTGGTCAGGGTCATACCAGGTGGGGTGGGGTGGCGTACTGGTAAAGATACTACCTGCAGGGGTAAGAATGAAGGTCAGGGTGGGGAGTTTAAAAAAGAAAACAAAGGCTGAGCAGACGAAGGATAAGTCGGCAGAGAGTAAAATCAGGTTAAAAACCTTCAAATTACCCGCGCTGATCGGAAAAAAGACTAATGGTGCAGAAAGATCGAAGGGACTGCGTCGTCTTAAAAAGAAAGAAGAACCTGTAAAGCCCGCAGCCAGTCCTGACGAGGTTAAACCAGTAAAAAAGTCTTTTTTAAAATCACTTAGCAAGATAACGCCGCTTGCAAAGAGACGTGAGCAGTACGATCCCAGGGTTCACGGGATGATGGTTAACCTCACTTATGAGCCGCCGCAAGGGACCGAAGAGATAGAGGTATATCCGGTTAACCCCCCTTTTGCCTATATCAGGGTTACATACAATTATATCACGCATGAATACCTCTACGAGGTTGTCGAGCCTGTTTACTCTGATGCAGAAAAGAAACTTCTTGATGAGTTAAAAAAGGGGATCTTTGAGAGGGTTAATGTAAACACCCGGCAGATCTCCCGTGAAACCGCGGCAGAAACCCTTGAGTCAATGATGAATGAGGTCCTTGCAGATTATGCCATCGCCCTTGACCCTCTGACTTATGAGAAGATCCATTATCATCTCAAAAAAGATTTTCTTGGAGACGGGCTTGTCGATCCTGTTATGCATGACCGGTTCATCGAGGACATCTCCTGTGACGGTGTGGGAAGACCACTTTTTGTATATCATTCAAGGTATGAATCCTTAGAATCAAACCTTTATTACAATGATGCAGCCGAGCTTGACTCATTTGTTACAAAGCTGGCACAACGTGCAGGAAAACACATCTCTGTCGCTGATCCCATGCTGGATGCTACCATGCAGGACGGATCACGTATCCAGATGACACTTGGTTCTGAAGTAACCGCCCATGGTTCTACGTTTACTATTCGAAAATTCAAGGATGAGCCGATCACTCCAACAGATCTCATCGAGTGGGGGACGTTTTCGCCTCTTTCCATTGCTTTTCTCTGGCTTGCGGTGGAGAACGGAAAGTCCTGCATATTTGCAGGAGGAACCGCATCAGGAAAGACCACATCACTTAATGCGATCTCCCTTTTTATTCCGCCACTGGCAAAGATCGTAACCCTTGAAGACACCCGCGAGTTAAAACTCCCTCATTCCAACTGGATCCCAAGCGTTACCCGTGAATCTTTTGACGTGAGTGGTAAAGGGGAGATAGACATGTACGAGCTCCTGAAGGCTGCGCTTCGTCAGCGGCCCGAGTACCTGATAGTGGGCGAGGTTCGTGGACGTGAGGCCCTGACCCTGTTTCAGGCGATGTCCACCGGGCATGTCACTTATTCAACGATGCATGCAGACTCGGTATCTTCAGCAGTTCACCGCCTTGAAAACCCGCCAATATCCGTGCCAAGGAACATGCTTTCTGCATTGAACCTTGTCTGCGTGCAGGTGCAGGCGCGTGTTGGTGGCCAGCGGATTAGAAGGAATAAACAGATAATTGAGGTTCTTGACATCGATCCAAGAACAAATGAGCTTATCACAAACGAAGTGTTCAGGTGGAGGCAGGCGACTGATGAGATCTCCTACTCTGGTAAGTCATTTATCCTTGAGGAGATCATGGAGTCACATGGCTGGGACGAGGAAAGGATAAGGCGTGACCTGCTCCAGAGACAGGAAGTTCTTGAATGGATGCGTGAGAAGAATATCCGTGACTTCCGTGACGTGAGCAAGATTGTCGTCTCGTACTTCAGGGATTCTGAAACCCTGATGGAGAAGATACGGTCTGGTGGCAATGAATTCATATGAGCGGTTCTGTTTCTCCCTTCTTGGGAGCCGGATGTCTGGCAGACGGGAGAAATATTATGAGCTTATTGAAAATCTTAAATCCGCAAGGATGGGGATAACATTTGAAGCGTACCTTGCAACCGCTGTCATCACATCTGTTCTTGTTGGTATCGCAGGTTCAGTCCTTGCAGGTTTGCTGGTATTTTTCCTGGACATCCCTGGTTTAATTACGTTTCGCGGGAACATACCGACAGATATTGCGACTGCTATCAATGAGCTTAAAGGATACTATCTCATTTTTGGAACGTTCATCGCCGTTATCGTCTCGTTCGTGGTTTTTTATGGATTCACTTCGCTTATTTATCTTATCTACCCTTCTGTTGTCGCAGGAGGAAGGCGGCGTGATATTGAGACGACTCTTCCATATGCAATCAATTACCTGGCAGCAATGTCCACCGCAGGCATCACACCGGCAGAAGTCTTCAGACAGCTTGGAAATTCCACAATTTATGGTGAGTCATCTGTTGAGGCCAGGTACATCATCCTGGAGGTGGACATTTTTGGCCGGGATCTTATCGAAGCGATGAAAAATGTCTCGATGAGCACCCCAAGCCCACGAATGAGGGATT
>JAAYPD010000057.1 GCA_012520015.1 Methanomicrobiales archaeon | reverse complement strand
TCTATTTCAGTATTATCTGATGCATTATCATCAATGGGAAGAATGATCGGAGATTATTTTCTAAAGATGTTGATTGGAAAAAGTACTTACCAAAATTTTTCAAAATATTAGTCAAGCAACACCCTCCTAACTATTTACAATTAAACAAAAGAGTTGATAATTACAATGACAAATCTGAAATCATTGCTTTGTGCATTAATGCTGCTGGTAGGGCTCTTTGCAGTACCGGCATGTATGGCAGATGACTCTGCTGCAAAAAAGACCATTACAGATGGATACGGAAGAACAGTTACGATTCCGGCAGATGTCAAAGAAGTGCTCTGTTCAGGATCAGGATGCCTGCGTTACCTGACATACCTTGAGGGTCAGGACCTGATTGTGGGTGTTGACAGCATTGAGAAAGAATCTCAGGCCAGGGATGCAAGAGGGTATGCTCTTTTAAATCCTCAGTTTAAAGACTATCCTCTATTCGGCGAGTTCAGGGGAAAGGATGATCCTGAGAAGATCATTGGAATTGCGCCCGAGATGATCTTTAAAACAGGCCTGTCAGGTTCCGGAACTGTTGCATCAACCAATGCAGAGGAGGGGGACAAACTCAGCCAGAAAACGGGCATACCTGTTGTAATGTTCCCATATGGATCACTTCGTGATGCAAAAGAACAGAAAGAGATGTTTGACAGCCTTCGGCTTATGGGAGAAGTTATTGGGAATAAGGAACGTGCTGATGAGCTGATTTCTTATATAGAGGACACTATCGCTGACCTTAAAAGAAGAACAGCTGACATCCCTGAATCAGAAGTTAAGACTGCATATGTGGGAGGCATAAGCTATGCCGGAGCTCATGGAATCATCTCGACTGAACCTGCATATCCACCATTCCTCTGGGTTAATGTGAAAAACGCTGCCGGAAAGATGGGGACACAACATGCCGACGTTGCCAAGGAAGCAATTGTTGACTGGGATCCTGAATACCTCTTCATGGATGTCGGAACCATCCAGATGGACAATGAAGGTGGAATCGGTGAATTAAAGAATGATCCTTCATTACAGGGCCTGTCTGCATTAAAAGAAGGTAAGGTTTATGGAGTTCTTCCGTACAACTTTTATAGCACAAACTATGAAAACATCATGGTTGATGCCTATTTCATCGGAAAAACCATCTACCCGGACCGGTTTGAAGATGTGGACGTAAAAGCTAAAGGAGATGAGATAATGACCATGTTCCTTGGTGCATCTCCACTGGACAAGATTAATTCACAGTATAATAACATGGGACTGACTCAGATCTCTATCTAATGAGACATGAAAAAATCTTATTTAACTCTTCTTTTTGGAGAGGTACTCCATGCATGTAGCTGATGGGAATATCCCCTCCGATTACCTTGCCTATGTAAGAGGAAAAATTCTTTGGATTGTTTTTGGAATTATCCTGTTGTTTTTCCTTTTAATTCTGTCAATTTCAGTTGGTGCGGTTTCAATCCCTCCTTATGAAGTATTTATGACGCTTTTGGGTAAGAACGTCAACCATAAATGGGATGCAATTATCTGGAATATCCGCCTGCCACAGGCACTCACTGCTATAGTAGCAGGAGTAGGTCTTTCAGTTGCTGGCGTCGTCATGCAGTCTATTCTGCGTAACCCGCTTGGATCTCCATTCACCCTTGGTATATCAAATGCCGGAGCTTTTGGCGCTGCTGTTTCAGTTATATTAT
>JAAYPD010000056.1 GCA_012520015.1 Methanomicrobiales archaeon | reverse complement strand
GATATGAAGGCCCTGCCCACCGGTAAAATGGCAGCAGAAAAGCGTCTCATTCTCACTGATGACGGGGAAGAGGTTTATGCAGTATCTCCTGTCATCATCTCGGCCTCAAGGGCGACTGATATCCCGGCATTTTACCCTGACTGGTTTGTCCACCGACTGGAGAAGGGGTATGCCAGGTGGATAAACAGCTTTAACCCACATCTTCCTTATTATGTATCGTTTGAGGATGCAAGGGCGGTGGTGTTCTGGAGTAAAAATCCCCTGCCACTCCTTCCATATCTTGATCGCCTTGACAGTCTTGGCCTTGTCTATTATCTACAGTTCACCCTTACAAGCTATGGCCCCGCTGGGCTTGAACCTGGCCTTCCCCCGCTGGATGAACGGATATCAACGTTTATCAGGTTTTCTGACCGGATTGGAGATGACCGGGTGATATGGAGGTTTGATCCTGTCCTTCTCACAAATACCCTTGGCATGAAGGAAGTTCTTTCAGGAATTGAGTATATCGGTAAGAGGATTGCTCCTTACACGAAAAAATTCGTCTTCAGTTTTGTAGATACCTCCTATTCAAAGGTGAAGAGGCAGGCCGGGACGATGCAGATCAGGGCTCCCATCTATGAAGAAAAACTGGAATTTATCGAAGGAATAACCAGGATGAATCGTAAATGGAACCTTTCTCTTGCAGTCTGTGCAGACAATACCGACTATGGGCCTTTGATAGAACATAACAGGTGCATTGATGATACACTGCTGAGAAAAATTGACCTGGAGTCTGGCCGGCATGATGGTGCCTTAACCAGGTTCCTTGAGACCCACAAGGGAAAGGACCCTGGCCAGCGTCTGGCATGCAGATGTGTAAAGAGCAAGGATATCGGCCAGTATGATACCTGTCTTCATGGCTGCGTGTACTGTTATGCGACCGATCATGCAAAAGCCAGGATAAATGCAGAAAAGCATGCACTGACCCCATGGGCAGATACAATAACCGGCGAGAGAATCAGGGCAGCCAGGAGAACCTGGAGGGATATTCAGTCATCCCTTATGTAAATACATTATCGGTGAAAAAGAGGTTTTTCAGGCATGTTCAGGCACGATTATCGTTTTCCCAAAGGCCTGTATCCTGTCCAAAGATGGATGGTCTTCCCTGATGAAAACTGCCATCTGTCTATCCATCCATTCATCCATCCTTCTTTCCCGTCTTTTATTCTCTAAAATTAACCGTTTAACCGGTCCATTGATGCATTTATCTTTGTTGCAATGACCGAGAGGTCCGCAATAATTGTTGAGACCTGGTTTAAGGCTGATGATGCCTCTTCGGTTGCTGCGGAAGAGCCAACCGCTTCTTTTGCGGTCTGTTCGGAGAGGTTCCTGACTTCAGATACACTTGCAGTTATCTCTTCTACGGCGGCTGCACCTTCTTCTGAGAGGCTTGCCACCTCGACCATGTTCTGCGAGATGCCCTCCACCTCTTCTGCGATGGTATGGAAGAACCTGATGGTCTCCGTAATGGCCTCAGATCCTTTTGCTACCTCGGTTGTAGCCTGCTCCATGGCACCTGCTGCACGCTCGGACTGTTTCTGAAGAGATGTGATTATCTGGCCTATGTTCTCTGCTGAACTCTGCGATTCCTGTGCAAGGGCTTTTACCTCGTTGGCGACAACAGCAAAGCCCATACCTGCCTCTCCTGCTCTTGCTGCCTCAATTGCTGCATTAAGTGCAAGAAGGTTGGTCTGGTCAGCAATATCCCCGATGATATCCACGATCTTTCCTATCTCTTCCATCTGGGCACGGATTTCAACAATTATCGAGTCTACATCATTGACTGCACTGTTAATTGCATTAATTCCCATTTCTGCAGCTCCCGCCTGGGCAACTCCATTGGTCGACTGAACATTTGCCTCCTGCGAAAGCCTGCTTACTGCATCCACCTTTGTTGCGATGGTCGCAACCGATTGTGAGAGATCTTCCATTGCATTGAGGACCTGTTCGACAGACCTGACACTGGTCTCGGCATTGGTGCTGACCTGGACAGAGCTCTGGGCAACTGATGCAGCACCGGCAGTCACTTCTTCAACACTTGCAGCAGCTTCCTCGGCAGATGCTGTCATGGCACTCACCTGTTCAGCAACATCAGCAATTACAGCCGATAGCTCAATTCCTACAGTATTAAGCCCTTCCTTAAGAGCAACAAGATCGCCTTTTACCTCTACAGCATCATCAAACCTGGAACCAAACTTAGCATGTGCAAAGAGATCTGCGACACGGAGCGCCTCATTTAACGGATCGGTTATGGCCTGGAGCATGTCATTGATGCCACCAACGATCTCACGGTATGAACCTACGAACTGGTCTGTATTGCCACGGGTCCTGAGGTTTCCTTCCCTTGCGTCGGCGATAAGACCGTTAACTTCACCCACAACGGAATCGATTGTGGTGATCATGGTGTTTAAGGCAGGTGAGATCTCATCCTCTTCGTCCACGGCCGGAATGAGGGGAATATTCTTCTCTCCCTGCGCTACCAGTTTAAGGGTTTCAATAATCTTATATTGAAGTTTGTCAGCAAAATCATCCATCGTTTTTGCCATGACACCAAGTTCATCGGTCTGGTCAAGGGATAGTCTCATGCCAAGGTGACCTTTTGACAGCTCTCCAAGCATTTCGACGGTGCTGTTTAAGGGGCGGATGATGCTCATCGTAAGGACGACTCCAAAGGCAACAAGAGCGATTACTACAAGGACTACTACGATGATTATTGAATTTAATGCATTTGCAGCAGCAATATCGCTCTCCATCTTCGCTTTTTCTGCACGTTCATACACAAACCCAACCGTCTCATCAAGAGTGTTCATCACCTTTTCAAGCCTTGGCAGTGTTTCTACATCCCGGTAATCACGTGCTTCATCTGTTTTTCCGGCATTGACAATTACAATAAGCCCTTCTACTGCTTTTGTATAATCTGCCCATTCTGCTTTTACCCGGTTAATTAACTGCCTTCCCTCTTCGGTTACTATGGTATATTCAGACAGGGCCTTGTTTCCGGCAGCATCGTGCTCTCTCATGGACTTCTCCCAGTTTGCCCTGTATTCGGCATTACGTGCGCCCATGTGGTTGATTACGTCCCGGCTGTAGATCAGGTAATACTCCCTTGTCTCCTCGATCTTCTCAATGTTATGCATGTGCTCATTATACATAACATCAAGGTTTTCATTGATGGCATTCATGTTGGAAATACCGATGTACCCGATGATAACAAGGCCAATGACCGCAATAACGGTGAATGTGATCATCTTTCTCGCCATTGACATATTGTTTAATAATTTCATATCTCCACTCCGCTACCGGTTTTTCAAATGTTTACAGGCGTTCATGATGCATTTCATCAGTCTGACGAATCACTCAGAGCCTCATAGTCTTATCATTCAACATTGAGGCTGAGATGGTGAGGATGAAGAATTGCATCTTACCTTATTTAAATATTATCATGCAAGTCTCAATTTATTTTAATTAAAAATTTTAAATAATCATTCATTATTAATCGTTTTAAATTTAATTATGGATAGATGGTTTTTTTGAAGAGAAAAAATAGGATTGCCTGGAAGAATTTAATTTTTAGTGGAAAAACCAGGCTGATTAAAATCTGGAGAGGAACTTAATTTCTTATTTAAGTTTTTCTGTTTTATGCAGGTTTAATTTTTTAATTGCCTTTACCAGG
>JAAYPD010000055.1 GCA_012520015.1 Methanomicrobiales archaeon | reverse complement strand
CTCTTCTACGGGCATGCATTCGTGCCATTTCTAAATCCTCCTGAAAACAGAGCAAAATCCTGAGAGAGAAAAGAGTCAGATATGTCTAACCTGCCAACTCTCTGCAATCCCAAAGCCCGAAACGGGCAGTGATCTGTATCACGTCGGATTTGCGTCTGCCAGCACTATGAAAAGTGCGGTATATTATAAAGCGTTACAGGTGATAAGAATACCTGTCACTTGCCAGTCAGTTACCGGTTGGTTGCCGGTCAGGTGCCCCACTGGTTTATAAGATTAATAAGTGTGCGGAACCCTTCCAGTTCAATAGCGACGACCTCGTCCCTGGTCATTCCCATCGATGTCTCGCCATCAGCGGTGAGCATGTCAGGCCCCCGGATGACTGTCCTGTCTCTTCCGTCGGCAGACAATACTTTTTCAGCTTCTGATATGTGAACAAAGGATCTGCCTGGAAGTATGATCGTGCCCGGGAGGGTGGAGAGATCCAGCTTAATAATATCATCAATGGTGATGAGATCGGCGATCTCCTTTTTTACCATTATCACATGGGCTTTGCCTCCCCTGGCGGCAAGAATCTTTTCCAGGAAGGGACCAGCAATGGAACCGGTGATAACACCCGCCTGCCCTCTGATCACAGGCAGGTGCTGCAGGTAGCCTGGATCTTCTGCCAGGATGAATGGCGAGCCTATATCAGGATCATAAAGCGGTGTTCCAGATATCCTCATACTGGTTAGCTGCCGCGTCTTCTTTACCAGGTCTGCGAACTCTTCTGTTGTGTGTATTCGCTGGCCCGAAATTATCGGGGCATTTTGCAGTATCAGACCCTGCTCAGGGGTATTTGCAAAACGCATCAGTATTGCTCCTTTCACTCCGGCTTTCTCAAGCCAGCTGATGGTATCCCGGAGGACCTCCCCGTCATTGACTCCTGGAAGGATCACCAGCGCGGCATATACTTCAATTCTCTTCGCAAGCCGGTGCAGGATCTCGAGCGAGGCCTCTGGTGTCGGATCTTTCATGTACTTGCGGCGAAGCTCGGGGTCACTTGCAAATACTGTAAATGATATCTCCGTCAGGCCGTTTTTTATTAGAAAGTCAGCAATGCCAGGGTCGTCAAATCCTTTCCCACTTGTGTACCCGATGTGAAGGGGTGCCTCAAGCGAGGATAATAATTCTACCAGGTCGGTGAATTCAGGGTAACAACTTGGGTCACCTCCTCCTGATATGGTAATCCTGGAGAGATCACCGGAGAGCATCTGCAGATCGGCAAGTACCTTCTCTGCAACATCCCTGAGTGGGATGAACCCTGAATATTTTTCCTGAACGCTCCGTGAACAGTAATCACAGCCCTTGGTGAATGGAAGGCAGTATTTACATCCAAATGGAGGAAGATCCTTTGCGTGTTTGAAATAACAGTATGAACAAAACCCCCGGCAGTCAATCCCAGGCCGGCCTCCTATGTCCACGGTCAGGTGTACCATCCCTGATTGGTCTGTACCTTGAGTGGAAAAAGAAACCGATCAAACAGTATCTTTATCTTGTTAAAAGATCCACCTGATTCCGCGCCTCAGTGGCTTAGCTGGCAGAGCGGTTGACTTGTAATCAACAGGTCCCGAGTTCAAATCTCGGCTGAGGCTTCGGAACCTTTAGTTCGCTTCTTTTCCAAAAATTTATACGCAAAACGACATATCTAATGATGAGTTGACCGCCACGGTTAACCGGGTTGAACCACGATGGCAATGGGAGTCCGTGATAATGACATGATGAGTACGGTTGCATCCCGGTTATCCCGCCTTGATAAAGCGATATCGGAGTCTGACCGGTTTAAGCTGAAAAAGATAACGGGGGGAAAATCTCTCAAGAAAATTTCAAATTCCCTCTATGATGCGATTGATCCGGATATTCAAATAACAAAGGCAAAGGAGCTGAGTAAAACAGAGAATCCTACTCCGGAACAGATTGAAGAGGCCAGAGAGGAACTTACAACTACAGCATGTTTTCCCTTTGACGATCCGAAGGTCAGAAATGTCCTGATAGAGATTATAAAGAAATCAGAACAGATTATCGATATTATTTCAGGGGACAGACTTCTCGATGATTCAGGGTTTGATCCGAGAACCAAGGAGAAGGCAGAGTCTGTTGTCCGGTCATGCAGTAGTTGTCAGAGGTCCTTGCCGGATAATCTTCAGGCATCCTTTTGAGAACAGAATAACACACAATAGGTACAATACGGAGTTCGGTTCATGACAGATTACGAGGAGATTGGAGACCGGTGGATAAAGCAGGCAGTCCACGATCTTCTGATTGCTGAAAAGAATCTCTCAATCGGGGGATTTGATTCTGCAGCATTCTACTCTCACCAGTCTGTTGAAAAACTCCTCAAGGGGCTTATCTCGGTATCCGGACGCTCCATCCCAAGAACACATGACCTTGAACGGCTTGGGGATCTTCTTGAAGGTCCAGATGAAATCATGCCTGACCTTATCGATCTGATGGGAGATTATCAGATATCCCGATATCCTGATATGAGCGAAGTGATCCCTTGTGAATACTATACCGAGGCTATTGCAAGGGACCGGGTTAGGAAGGCGAAGAAGGTATTTACAGTAATGTATCCAGAGGGGAGTAATTCATGAATGATCCGATTATTGAGGTGTTCCGGTTAGAGATACTTCCGAAGCTCATTGATCTTTTTCAACCTGAAGATGTTATCCTGTTTGGCTCACGGGTACAGGGAACAACCCATGATGAGTCAGATCTTGATGTGATTGTGGTTTCAGAATGTTTCCGGGATGTTCCCCAGCATGAGCGGTTTCCTCTTGTCAGAAAAAGGATCAGAACCGGGTATTCGATAGATTATCTCTGTTACACTCCGGAAGAGTTTGAACGGATGAAGACCAGATCAAGTGTTCTGGAGAATGCATTAACCGGACCGCATCAGGCGGTAATCGGGACTTGATAATAATATATTTATTGAGGATTATTTAGAATTTGGTGTCTATCGCGACGTAATTTCGCCATATATTTGATAATCATGTTTAATTATTTCGCGTTCCGCATCCTCATTCCCCTTTCAATCCTCTCTGCCAGGGGGACGGAACCGTTACTCATGAGCGAAAGAGATCGGACATTCTCTGAATGTGACAAGCTGGGATCCAAATGTGACAAGTTTGAATCTCCTTTTTCATCAGTGAGGTGGCTCTGGATGACCATACCCTGTGGGGGGTTTTTCGGATAGTAGACTCTTCCTCTTGACTCTCCTTCCGGAACAAGAAATCCCAGATCCACCAGAACCTTCAAATCTTTTGTCAGATCAGAGGGGTGGATCCCTGACATCTCCCGGTTCCTCTTATGAGTTACCTCACCATCAGAATAGGCCAACGCAAGAGCGATCTTTTGTTTATGGGAAATTACCACGTTAAAAAGATGGATAGCTGATCATACCAAGAGAAGAATCAGATGAAACAATTTTGTATGACTTCCATGCCTTTTCAGGGCATTATAGGGGGACTCACTATGAGAGTCTTTGCAACGGTTCTCAGGAAATAAACAATCACCCAGGGGCCTGATTATGATGAAATTATTTTATATGGATGAATTCATTAACGATGGCCCTGATTTCATCTTCTTTTCCATATATCCTCTCGCTCATACCACGATCTTTAAACTCTTCAAGCCTTCTTGCTGTTGAATCAATAACACTTGCCGGAAAAATCCCGTCACTTTCAAATATTGCACGTTTTTCCAGAAGGGCCTGTGCCGATTCGACACAGGAACCAGGTAACTGTTTCAGCGACTTAAGTTTCTCCCGGTTCCTCTCATCAAAGAGGTTCCCATCCACGTAAAGGTCCCTGGCTTTATCAAGAGCACCAGGCATCCTGATCCCATGCAGGCAGGCAACAACAAGCCCTGCACCAAGATTATACACATCAGCAGAACCGTCAGGGATCCTGAACTCTATCGTCTGCTTAGACATTCGCACAGGCACATCTGGTGGGAATGCAGGATTAGCTGTCTGGATCATCCTGTTGCCGCCAGTCCATCCAAGTGGAACCCGGACGACAACCGAACGGTTCCTGTCTCCCCAGCAGACATTGGTAGGAGCTTCCTGGTGTGGAACAAGCCTGAGGTAAGAGGTTGGGATGGTGTTTCCAAAAGCAGTTAACGGGGTGGAACATTCAAGAAGACCTGCAATCATCTTCTTCGCAAGATCAGATAGACCAGATTCATCAACCATCAGGTTTACACCATCCCTGACCGCCATCATGTGAAAGTGCAGGCCCGACCCCGCCTTTCCTATAGTTATCTTCGGTGCATAACTTATCGTGACACCTGCTTTCTCTCCCAGCATCCTTACGATCCACTTTGCAATGATAAGCTGGTCAACCGCGTCCTCGATGGGCTGAGGAAGGAACTCAATCTCGTGCTGCTCATAAAGGGTTTTACCCATGGTGAAACAACCAACCTCTGAATGACCATATTTTATTTTACCTCCTGCTTGTGCAATAAGCCTGAGGGCCTCTACCCGCAGATTTTCAGACTGGGAAAAAGGGCGCGACTCGTGGTATCCTCTCTGGTTAATACAGGGGTACAACGGTTCTGATTCAGAAATCACATAATATTCAAGTTCAGCAAGGGCATGGAACCTGGCACCAGTCTCTTTTGTAAAAGCAGCATGGGCTTTTCTGATGATATAGGAGGGATCACTTTCCAGTGGTTCCCCGTCGCTGTTATAAAAAGAACAGAGGAGCTCCATCGTCGGTACATCGGAGAACGGATTAATAAAAGCCGTTTTATACCGTGGGATCACGTAAAGGTCACTGGACCCTGCTTCAATTGAAGAAAAGAGCTGGGAACCGTCGATCCTCTCGCCGTCTGTAAGGATGGTCTCAAGATGATCCTTGTCAGAGATGATAAAATTCAGGGTTTTAAGCCTGCCGTCCTCTCCAAGATATCTAAAATTGATCATCTGTATCCCGAGCAGTTCTGATGCATGGATAAGATCCTCACGGGTGAATTCTTCCGCAGGCTTGCCCAGTACCCGGACCAGCTCATGCGGAGTGTGAAATGTTTGTGCCTGATTCATCAGGCCTGTACGATATGAGAAAATAAGTAATAACTATTGGCAACAGTGCATGACGAAAGGTCTGGAACCTGGCGTGAAAAATCATTCATTCCAAAACCCTTTTATTATTGTGAATGATGCAGATGAAAACAGAGTGGGCAGGGTAATACCTACATGCATCCCGCTGTATATTTTTCGGCGCTTTGTATTTCATGCACGATAAATATATGTTCAAGATCTATTCATGAAATATTAAATACTTTCTCTGTCATTCTAAAATTTGTCATATTTGCGGAGTATTTCCCAAAACACTAAAATTCCATCGAATTTCATTACTCTTACTTCATCGAGGTTGATGTTTTTTCCAAAAACCGGATCAAAAGAGTATAAAGTATATCAGACAACTAAGTAATGATACTTCGGAGTTACTCTTGGAGTATTCCATACCCTCATGCTTCAGGACAGATAGCCTGATGTGTGATGTATGGGTTGTATTCATTCGGAGGACATGTAATGAACGCACGATTTGCAGTTGTCATGATGGTGCTTGTCGCACTTGCAGTCATGGCATTCCCCGCTACTGCAGCAATCAACAAGATCCCTGCCGGAGGAGAAGTCTTCCTCGGTGAGAAGGGACTTGATGTCTCTGCAGCAGCCGGTGGCTCAAGCCAGATTGCATGGTGGCAGCCAGGTACCAACACTGAGACTGAGCAGCCTGCAGATAT
>JAAYPD010000054.1 GCA_012520015.1 Methanomicrobiales archaeon | reverse complement strand
TGCGGTGTCAGGAGATCAATTCGCGGTCAGCTCATCGCAGAGACCTATGGAAAAGTCACATCTGAAGCGGTCGATCCGATTGAGAAAAAGCCTCTTTATCATTTCCTGCCTGGAACACTCTCGTACTCTCTTGGAGGAGCCGGATGCAACTTCTCCTGCAGCCATTGTCAGAACTGGCATATCTCCCACGCAAGTTTTGACAGCATAAGGCAAAAGACCATTTCTCCAGAGGAAGGGGTAAAAAGGGCAATTGCATCAGGTGCTTCATCAATTTCCTGGACGTACAATGAACCTACAATCTGGTTTGAGTACACCCAGAATATGGCAAAGCTTGCCCATGAACAGGGTCTGAAGACTGTTTATGTTACAAACGGGTACATGACCGAAGATGCACTGACCGACCTTGCCCCTGACCTTGATGCCTGGCGGGTCGATATCAAAGCCTTTACCGAAGAATTTTACCATAAGGTCTGTCGGGCCAGGCTTCAGCCGGTGCTTGACACGACAATAAGGGCAAAAGAACTTGGGCTTCACATAGAAGTTGTGCATCTCATGATACCTGGCCTGAACGATTCCCGTGATGAGACAATCCAGCTCATCTCCTGGGTTTTGGATAACCTTGGTCCTGACACTCCTGTTCATTTTACAAGGTTTCATCCTGATTTTGAGATGCAGGAGATCCCTGCAACACCTGTAAGCACACTTGAACGCGCCTTTCGCCTTGCAAAAGACAGGGGGCTTCGGTTTCCATATCTTGGTAATGTACCAGGTCATGAATATGAACAGACCTGGTGCCCGCACTGCAATAATCTCCTGATTGGCAGATCCGGATACACGGTTGGTCCGGTACACCTTGACGGGAGCAAATGTGCCCACTGCGGCGAAGAGACCGGTATAATCACACGAATATGACAGGGGAACAGGAACACTCCTTTTTTTGCGACCGGATGGCAGGATCTCTATGCAAATATCTCAGGTTCATGGGATATGACTGCAGAAATGCCAATGACCTGCCAGATGGAAATCCACGGGAAGATACTGATATTTTAGAGATAGCAAGAAGAGAGAAGAGACATATCCTCACGCAGGATGCCGAGATTGCCCAGCGGGGAGGAGACCGTGCTGTCAGGCTGGTATCATCAGACCTTGCAGGACAGATAAGGCAGCTGCATAATGCCGGCCTTATCTCTCCGGAGATAAGACTGACAAGGTGTTCAAGGTGTAATGCAATATTACTTGAAGGAACCCCTCCCGTAGATCCAGGTCACAAAATACCAGATGATACTCCGCTGATGTACTGTCCGGTCTGTAAACGTCAGTACTGGGAAGGGACGCATACAAGGAACATGAGAGACCAGCTGGCGCAGATGATAAATCAGGAAAATAACAAGGAGTAATAAAGATCTTATACCTGGCAGCTGTGAAAGTGATATAAAATGAGTTATTTATGAATGATGATCCCGGGTTTTGTCCTGATTACCAGGGATTTTGCCTCGTTTTCTCCTGATATGCCCACAAGGTCGTCAATCTCACCGGCAACCGACTCAAGTTCATCAAATATCCTGTCTGCATCCCTGCGTATCTCCCTGATTGAATCCTTAAGGCTTCTTCCACGCAGGTGAATCAGCCTCCGGTTCCTGTAAACCATTCCGGAACGGGAGAGATTTCTCAGGTGATGATTTACCCTTCCCTGTGAAATTGAGAGCAGTGAGCCAAGTTCATCTGAAGAGATGCCATTATAATCAGAAGTATGCTGGAGGATTTTCAGAACAATCTGCGTTGACAGGTTGTCAATATCCCTGCCAGATGAGAGACCCAGTGTGTCACAAAGCCAGTAGATCTCATCTTCAAGTTCTTTTCTTGTAGGACGAGGGAGATTATGAAGGATAAGTCGTTGGTGCATGGATGAGATGTGATAAGATTACTGTTGATATCATATCAATATTATGGAGATGATCCAAAGGTTATCGATAAAATATATATAGAATTTTTAATCAACACTTATGTGCAAACTACTATTCAGAGGAGTTTAACGTATGGCAATTACACCAATCGGACCCCGTGTCCTGATTAAACCTTATAAACAGGAAGAAAAGACCAAGGGTGGCATTTACATCCCTGACTCTGCCAAGGAAAAGAAAAAACAGGGAGAAGTGATCGCCGTCGGAACATTTGAAGATGGAAAAGAACTCCCGATCAAACCAGGGGACATCATTCTTTATGGCGGATACAGCCAGGAAGAGGTCGAACTTGACAAGGAGGACTATGTTATTGTTGAGTTTAAGAACGTGATCGCCAAGATGAATTAGGTGTCAGACATGTCAGCAAAGCAATTAAAATTCAATGAAAATGCCCGTCACGCACTCCTCGACGGCGTTAATAAAGTGGCCAATACTGTAAACATCACACTTGGACCAAAAGGAAGATATGTAGTCCTTGACAAGGCAGGAGGTCCGGTTGTAACTAATGATGGAGTAACCATTGCAAAGGAGATAGAGCTCAAGGATAAGTTCGAGAATGTCGGGGCCAAGCTCATTAAAGAAGTGGCCTCAAAAACCCAGGACACCACCGGGGACGGAACCACAACCGCCATCCTTCTCACTCAGGCGATGATTACCGAGGGTATCAAGAATATTACCGCCGGTGCTAACCCGATTGAGATTAAAAAAGGAATAATGATGGCAGTTGATGCCACCGTTGATGCCATCAAGGCAAAGAGCATCGAGGTAAAAGACAAGGAGACCATCAACCGCATTGCCATCATCTCTGCAAATAATGATGAAGAGATAGGCAATCTCATATCCGAAGCCATGGACAGGGTAGGCTATAACGGTGTCATCACCGTAGAAAACTCAAAGACCCTTGAGACCAGCCTTGAGCACGTGGAAGGTATGCAGTTTGACCGCGGTTATATATCACCCTACATGGTAACCGACCAGGAACGCCGTGTTGTTGAGTTTGAAGATCCATATATCCTTATCACTGACAGGAAGATCTCAAGCCTTAAGACCCTGATACCAGTTCTTGAGATGATCGCGCAGGCAGGAAAGCCACTTCTCATCATAGCTGAAGATGTTGACGGTGAGGCCCAGACTGCACTTATCCTGAACATCATCAGGGGAGCAATCAAGGTCTGTGCAGTCAAGGCACCAGAGTTTGGTGATGTAAGAAAGGAAGTTCTCCAGGATATTGCCATCCTTACCGGTGGAACGGTCATCAGCGAGGAACGCAATATTGCTATCGAGGACATCACCCTTGACATGCTTGGACAGGCAAGGACCATCAAGGTTGACCAGGACAAGACCACGGTCGTTGGCGGTAAGGGTAAAAAGTCAGATATCGACGGCCGGAAGAAACTGATCGAGTCCCAGCTCAATATCACTGAGAAGAAGTATGACAAGACTACCCTGCAGAGCAGGCTTGCAAAACTCTCAGGTGGTGTAGCGGTTATAAAGGCAGGGGCTGCAACCGAGACCGAGGTCAAGGAGAAGAAGATGCGTATTGATGACGCACTCAATGCAACAAAGGCTGCCGTTGAGGAAGGTTATGTTGCAGGCGGAGGAGTTACGCTGTTCCGTGCAATAAAAACCCTTGATTCCCTCAAGACAAACCCTGAACAGGCTATCGGTGTCAGCATTGTAAAGCGTGCCCTTGAAGAACCACTCAGGCAGATTGCTGACAATGCAGGTCGTGAAGGGGCAGAGGTCATCGCCACCATCAGGAACAATTCAAGCGAGACCTTTGGCTACAATGCAAAGACTGATGTCTACGAGGACCTTCTTCAGGCAGGTGTTCTTGACCCGACAAAGGTGGTCAGGTCTGGTCTTCAGAATGCGGCATCTATTGCAGGAATGCTGCTGACTACCGAGGCAGTTGTCGTCGAGTTTGACGAAGAGAAAGATAAGACATCTGCAGCAATTATTATCTAATCTTTCACATGAAAAACCTGGATTTTTTTGGGGTAATCCCCCCCTTCATAATCCAGGATCTAAATTTTTTCAGATATCATCATGTCCCCTCTAAATGGATTGGGAATATCTATCAATGTATGACCTGGTGCTTTGCTATACTCAGAACGCAAACCCCGCCTGATTCCTGATGTAAAAACCCGCGGTTAAGATCGGTAATCATATCAGGATGAATAAATAACCCCTTGTAGGGATGATCATGATCAGTCATTTTCTTTGGCTGATACCAGCCATCGCTGTACCCGGCTGAATACCCTCCAATTATTCTTGAGGGTATTAATGAAAAAGTGTGTGATTTGGATACGGGAACAGCCAATAAATACCCGACAAGGGAAAGAACACGATCCCGCAATATCTTCTTCTTTATTGTTTTATCTTTATTATCTTTTGAATATAACATACACACATAAGGATATGACAACAGGGACCTGTGATGAAGGGCCGGTTACAAAAACAAATGTCGGTCGGTTGACAAATGGAATTTACGTCTTTACTTTGCTTTTATTATTTAAAAATGTCCGGATTCCATCATTTTCCGATATAATGCATGACACCGAGATAGGAACCTTCGGGCTTATGCAAATTCCTGACATTTTAAGTTTTATCAACGCATTTTTAATTATTGCATTATTCTGGACGATAACCTTTCATATTTTTCATCAACTAAGAAAAGTTGACATGAAATTTCTTTTCCTGCATTTCGGATTATTGATATTTATAATCTTCATCCCAGTCTCCAGCCACTTATACCAGGTCATGAATGGAAATTCCATAATATCAATCTTTTTTCATTCCAATATTCTGTTTATAGGCATCTTTCTAATCTTTGAATGGTTACATGGCATTCATACTCCCGGCCTGACGGGTAAAGAGATATGTTCTCAAAAAATCTCATGCATCTCAAGAAAAATGTTTTATGTGCCGGTTTCAGCAGTAATCGGGATCATGTTATCCTTAATTGACATTCCATTGACACGTAACATCTACTATGTAACCATGCTTGCCCTCTTTCTGGACTGGACATTCACGAAAAAATTTCTCTGTCATCAGGGAAGGGGAGAAGATGACAACGGATAATCCTTCATGTGCAGGACCGGTCCCACAGGACATGCTTGAGATCCTGATGAATGGAATCTTTGCTTTTGCAATGACCCTAATCGTGAAGAACAATATCCCGCTCCCATCTGGTGAGATCGTGGAAAACATCGGTCTTCTTGTAGAATTTTTCTTAACAGTATTATTCGACGGAATCAGTTTTATCTTTACATTTATACTGCTTGCGGTCTTTTACATCCTCTCATTTGAGATAATGCGAAATGTCAGGTTAGTGGACAGAATTACATTATATACGGTCTTTGCCTTCCTTTTATCAATCCTGTTCATTCCACTTACATCCCTCATATGGGCAATTTCAGATGAACCGGTCCCATATGGAATGCTCTTTCATACAAACATCCTGATCTGCGGGCTGATACTGTCCTTTTTATGGACATATGCATACAGAACCCCGGAGATAATTCGAAAAGACAGTTCTGCAGAGTATGTGAAAAACCTGTCCAGCCGGATAATAGTCTTACCAGTAACGGCGCTGGCTGGAATTATTATCGATGGGTCAAATATTTCCTTTGCAGCCATTCCTATAATGTTTTTATATCTCTTTCCAATCCTGTTTTGTGTAAGGTATGCAAACAGGATTTACAATTAAAAATCTCCAAAAGACAGGAATTTAATCAGTACAATCAGAAGATTTTTATTTTTTGCAGTATTTCGGTCCATAAACTCACAAGTGAGAGACTTATCAGGTTTAATGTGGTGGCCCCGTACCAAAGTACTGCCTCCGTCCGGTTAAGGTATACAATCCAGCCTGACCATAGTGCCATGCAGATTGTCGTGAAGATGGTCAGTGTATCAACAGAGAGAATATCAGTTAAGGCTCTCGTTTATGGCTGGTTCCATGTTTTTAGTTATATACCCAGATATAGAATTTGGTAGTGTTTATGCATTGAGAGGTGGTTTACCTCCTCACAGAAGGGAGTGTTATTCCAGGTATATTGATCTGGAAGATCAGCGTCAGGGATAAAGCAAAGTCCGGACCGAAGAGATAAGTCTATATGATCGTCATGGTCTCACACGAAGACTGGTATAAAAGATATTTTAACAGGATCATAACGCTTCGTGACGGGGAGATAATATCTGACGGTCCTCCGTCCTGAAAAATTTGATGGGAATATTACAGGATTTTGTTTAGTATCCCGGTGATGATGCCCATCTCTTCGCTGCCAATCCCCATTGCGGGAAGGGCGGTTTTAATGATGGAGCCCACCGCTTTTTTTCCTTCCTGTGTTCCGATCATGTTTTTTATCATGTTTATTCCATCTGGTGATGAGATAAAGTCCATGATCATCTTCTGGCCTTCTGGCGAGGAGAGGAACTGTTTTGCCATCTTATCCATTCCAAACATGAATGTTAATATGACTGAGAAGTATTAGTATATTGCCTGGTTTTACTTGGTTTGTTCCAGCCCCAAAATATTATATAAAATAAAAAGTAGTCACGACCTTGTTCCCAACTTTCAAGGCCACGGTCCTGGTGCTATGTTTTTTTACCCATTTGCAGGTTATTTAACAGCTTCATTTTTTCCATCCGATAATGCTTCTTATTAGATATTTGCATCCTACTCATGCGATCATTATAACAGTTTTAAAAATTTATTTTAATGATATTAGAAAATAATTTCGGAACCCTGATCATGAAATGCGAAATCTGTGGCAGAGAGATATCTGGCAGCTCTGCATTTACCTGTAATTACTGTAAAGGAACATTCTGTCCTGAACACCGGCTTCCCTTCAATCATGCATGCAAAAATCTTGCCGGTTGGAAACAATCAGGAGCTCCGGGTAAGAAAAGATCCACATTATCGAAAAAACCTGTTTTGTCTTCAGGTGTTCCGTTTTACAAGAAGAAAGAAGTAATAATCGGCGGAGCAGTAATAATAATCCTGGCCATCATGGCCTTAATCTTTATCTTCTTATAAAACCGCCAATGCCCAGGTTTATCAGTTGACCAGGTTATACCTTTCCGACAGGGCATCTCCGACAGACACAAGGTATTTTTTTCCATATGGTCCGTCTTCTATCTCTTCTGCAAGTTCCCATATCCTGCTCTCCTCCGCTCCCCTGGCAAGAGCGATACCCATCACTACAGCCGCAACAGTATCAGTATCTCCCCCAAGACTGATCGCACCGGTAAGAAGCCTGCATGGATCATCCCCAAACCTTGTCAGAAGGAATACTACTGCTCCAAGAAAGATCCTTGAGTCAGTATATGGAACACCATAAGACGCATACTCCCCAAGCAGAAGTTCGTGGTCTGGGAGGACAGACGCGGCACAATGGTCTAACCATGAGATGGTATCAGGGTCTGCAATATCAACATCATCACGGACCGATGCCCAAAGTTCACTAAACCTGGTCTTATGGTACAGACGCTGATGAGCCAGCAGGGCTATCATGCAGGCCGCCGTTACAGCATCCTGGTGACCATGAGTGATTGAAGCGCTTAAGATTGCAGTCTCTGTTACTCTCTTTTTATCCGGAAGAAAACCGACAGGAGGAGCTCTCATGGCTGCACCATCAGTCTTCCTCTCTCTTCTTACTTCATCAGGAATGCTGCGAAGAAATGCTTCCGGATCAGGCGAGGAAAGCATCTCAAGCGTCATTTTAGAATACCCTGGTCTTGGATCCCTTGCATAAGAGTTAAAAAAAGAACGTGCAAAGGCAGGAGCCGACATCTCCTCTCCTGATATTATAATCTCTGCAATAGCGAGGGCCTGCTGGGTATCATCTGTATACCTGCCTGGCTTAAGCCCATGGGTTTTTAATCTGGTTATTGCATCCTTATAAGACAGGTTCTCAAACGGTGCACCATATGAATCGCCAAGAGCAATGCCAAGCATCATCCTGGCTCCGGGTGAATAATTCACTCTCAAAAAAATCAGGGGATTTTAGCACATCTCAGGCATTCCTTGTATCCCTTCTCCTTGATAAGTTTGAGAATCTCGCGTGGATTGCCATGGCATTTGAACTCTCCGTTTATCATCACATGCCCTTTATCCACGTCAAGGTAGTCAAGGATATAACCGGTATGGGTGATGACAAGACCGCTGTTCTTCCGGTTTACAAATCGCTGGTTCTTTTGAAGCAGCTTTGATATCGACTCTCCCATGAGATGAATATTCTCAAGGTCCACCCCGCTTTCAGGCTCATCAAGCATTATGAACTGGGGATCCTGGATCATCATCTGCAAAATCTCACTTCGCTTAATCTCCCCTCCGGAAAAACCAAGGTTGATATCCCTGTTGACAAACTCATCCATGTTCATCTTTTTTACAGCAGCCCCGACCTCTTCAGGGTTTTTTCCCGGACTTATCACTTCAAGCATCTTGCCAAGTTTAAGACCCGGGATTGATGGAGGACGCTGAAACATGATACCAATGCCAAGCCTGGCCCTTTCATGAACCGGAAGATGAGTCACATCATCCCCGTTGAAAATTATTGACCCTTTGGTAATCTTGTATGCATCAAAACCCATGATGCACATAAGAAGGGTGGATTTTCCAGAACCATTAGGCCCCATCAGGACATGAGTCTCACCAGGTTCGATATGAAGCGAGATACCATGCAAAATCTCCTTACCGCCAATTTCTGCATGCAGATCTTTAATGTGGAGCATTTATTATTGTACCTTTATTAATCACAAATGGTCATTCCTGTGAAACTCACAGGTGGATTTCATCCTGCAATAATCCCTTCATTATCTTATCCAGTCATTCTCTTTACAAATTTCATCCGATCTGTTTTCCAGCCTCAGTCCCGGGCATACACTCATAAACCTCAGTAATTTTTAGTATGAGAAGTGATTTTGCCGGAAGGTTGGGCTTTTTCTCCTGGATCATAGCCTTCATCTTCGCATGTTCCTCGCCACTGGTCTTTACAGTAACATCCGCCTTTATCTGGAGACATCCCTTGGCACCCGCACCATATACGTATAGAGCAGCTTTGGGATTTTCAAGGACATTTGCGAGGGTTTTCTGCATGAAATTATCCCCGATCCATATCGTCTTTTCATCGATTAAAAAGACAGAAGCCATGGGTACCACATTAGGGATTCCTGATTTTGATGCCGTTGCCAGGGGAAATACCTTGACAGCTTTAAATGCTATTTGCATTTCTTCAGTAAGTACAGTCATGGTACTTGAATTTCTTTGGTATCATAAAAAGGTTGGGGTTTAGACTTCGCTATTATACTTCGCTATTGTCTAAGGCAGGGAAGATGACCCTGACAACCGCACCACCATCATTTGTAAGAGTCATGGTCCCAGAAAGTTCCATTGCAAGGTCTTCAATGATAGCAAGCCCGGAAGATGAATCCCTGGTTCTTATAAGCGACTCTGGAAATCCTCTCCCACTGTCCTGGACCTGGAAGATATACCAGTCCTCTTCACGGAGAACAGAGAGCTCTATACGCCCTGCCTGACCTGGATTAAAAGCATGCCTGATAGCGTTCAGTATGGCTTCCCCGGTTATAATACCAAGAATTGTGGCATGTTTTTCTCTGATGCGATCTTCGATATCGCATGAGATGACTATCTCAATATCCTGCATATCATCTTTGAAATCTTCTGTGATGCATCCGATGACAAGACGGATATGCCTGCATAACTGAACCCCTGTCCCCCTGCCTCCACCTGCCTCATAAAGCTGCAACACAGACTCAAGAAGGATCTTGCCATACCTGAGATCATGTTCAGGCTCTGCAGTATCAGTAAGGTATAACCTGCTCATCACATTCTTTACAATCTGAAGGAGTGAGATATGTGTATGCCTGAAATCCCTGGATTCAGGGCCGGTATCCTGGACCGGTTCAGAGCCGGTCTCTTTTACAGGGTTTATCGTCCAGATGATAAGCTCCTTATCTCCGGTTTGTATCTCGCGTGCAACAATCCTTACCCGGCCAGGCCCTGAACTGTCATCAGGCAGATCTACCTGTCCGGCGATTGTCAGACCTTCCCTCACCTGTTCAATCACAGCAGGGCTGATAAGGCCACTTTCTCTAAGATCAGCCCCGGTCTGTCCAGGAGCAGAGTACGATGATGCATATGCCGATGCAGCCTGGTTCATCTCAACGATCCGAAGATCTGAAGCAGTCGTGATGATAGCAGGGACAGGATTTCGTAAGAAGAGATCATGGTACAGGTTATCATATCCATGCGAAATCTCCTGTTGTTCATCGGTCTTCGTGGCACTGAGAATCATCCCGTCCATCCCTGGAGGCTTAAAAAGCCTTATTAAAAGTGTCTTTACCTGTCCTTCAGGTAAGTTTACATGAAATTTTGCGGTGCTTCCCCCTCCTGAATATGCCCTTGCCTTAAACTCTTCAAACCTTTTATGCTCCTCGTCAGGCAGAAGGTGAGTGAATAAAAGCCCGGTAATTGCCCCAGGTTCATAACCAAGGATACCAGTTACCGAAGGAGTTATATAAGAGATCTGGCCATCAGAATTCAAAAGCGCGACAAGTTCTCCTGTATGAGAGAGAAGCTGCAGACATGTCTCCTGTGACAATAAACCGGTCTCACATTCCGGGACATGATGACTGAAAATCCTGATGATATAACCTTCAAGTCCTGACAATGAGAGCGGGCTGTTAAACACCCCTGACCCGACAATGATACCTTCCGCTTTTGACCGGTCCTTTACATGAAGCCCGGTATAAATAATAAAGGATCTTTTATTATCAAGCCCCTCCTGGATGGTTTTCCTGACCCTTTCCCTCTCCTCTGGCTGAATAAGATCTGGCAGGGAGATATGCCCCGTCTCTACCAGTTCATGCGGAGTATAACCACATACTTCCCTTGCTCCCCCGTCTGCATAAGTGATTGACAAACCGACGTCAACATTTGCCCGAAACATCATACCTGCAATATTTACACTATCTTCCATTGTCCCCCCCGGACAGGGAATGAAGTTGAAATATTGCAGGTATGATGTTTCGGGCAAATGTTGACGTCGGTTTGT
>JAAYPD010000053.1 GCA_012520015.1 Methanomicrobiales archaeon | reverse complement strand
GTTCAGGCAGGAGTGATGCCAATGCCCTGACAGCGGTGGATTTTGCTGTTCCTTTCTCACCCCTTATGAGCACGCCTCCAATTGGAGGTATGATAATATTATAGAGCAGGGCCAGTTTCATCGCCTCCTGACCTACAATGGCAGTAAAAGGAAAGTTCTGTGAATCAGGCATTATACCGGAATCCTCCTTTTAATTATCCATGCAAGTGTTTTCTGAAGGAGTTCTTTAACCGGGTCTTCATTTTGGAGGATTGAATTGAGATCTTCGTCCGGTGTTAACCCGCATAGTTCAGGTATCCCTTTTAGGTAAATCCTCACTGCATTTCTCCCTGCAGTTTCAGGGAGAAGACCCCAGCTGATCTCATCCATGATATGAATAATTGCAGTAACTGCGGCGAGAATGGCAGGATCTCGTGCTGTTTTCTGAAGTGAACGGAAAAAGCCGGGTTTTAGGTTCTCTCCATCCAGTCTTGTTGCAAAAACCCAGAGGTCATCCTCCTTTACTCCAAACCGGTTTAATCGCACCATAATATCTGCCTGACTTTCTGCTGAAAGCTCAGACTGTCGCCGGAGAGTTGTAGTTGTCGCTTCTTTTACCACAATTCCAATAAGTTCACCGAGTTTTGAATGTTTTCCTGCATCGGTCAGGTACTTTTCATGAGTTGTATCGGTTATTACTGCTATGCCATCGGTCCCGGAACCTGTGGCTATCCCTGAGGAATATCTGCTCTGGGCCATGAGTTCCTGTAGCGCTGCTGCTTTTGCCTCGGTTGCAGTCATTATGGCCTTTGTCATGGCATATGCCGGAAGATGTGCTCCGATAAGAAGAAGTGTGTTAATGGTGCCGGAGATCATCTCTATCTTTCCGTTTTCCTGGAAATATGATGCAGGATCACCTGCACGACCACCATTAACCTCTATTCCTCCGGTGATGACTGCGGTAACTTCAACTCCTCTGAATGACCGGGTTACGACTGCAGCATGTTTCATCTTCGCCGCTGTCAGAAGTCCGGCACTCTTTTCAGGATCAAATCCAAGTCTTCCGGCAACTATGGCCATGTATGCCTCAACTGATCCCCCTTCAAGGTTGTGCGAACAGGTTGCATGATGAGGAGGCTGATGGTTGAATACTCCGCTTAGTCCTTCCTGGTATCCCCCGTTTATCCAGGATGTCGAAAGAACAGCCCGCCCCGGAGGGAGGTTGATGAAGATACTATCATCAGTCCGACAGATTTCTTCCCTGTTTGAGGTAATATGAAAGGTTTTTTTTCCTGATTCTGTTTCTGGCATATATTAAATACTCCCCGGAAATTGCCGGCATAGTTTTATTTTTGTTTGAAAGATGTGTAAAGATCCTATACAAATGACTCGTATATAAGTAAAAAATATTTGATCTCATTCATGAAAAATACTTGTTCTTTATTGCTTTCAGAAAAATTTAGTATACAGGATCGTTTCATTAACGAAAGAATATTTAAGCGAATAACTGCCTGATCTTGGTACTGATTATAATTATTGCCCAGAATAGGTTTAAAGCAAATTACCGAAGAAATTTAAAAATAAGCAATATCTTTGAATTCTGCCTTGCCAAAATTCTTCAAAATCCAGGTTTTCCCACACTGGCGAATTCCTTCGATAATCAGGCGTTACACCCCTTTTCTGTGGATATCAAACGTCCCTCTGATCCCATTGCATGCCCCATCCAGGATATAAAAAAAGCTTTAACGGGCAATTTTCACATTTCTAACCCGTATTCAGGTTTTGTGTCTCATTAATTCCAGATTGCCTCGGGGTCGGGTGAGAACAATCAGATCTCTTCCTATGTTGAAACCTTTGCATCAATGCTCTCATGAGAGCAGGAATCCTGATGGTTCTCAGGGATTGCTCTGGCAGATAATCGGTGGATCCTGATGGAAACCAGGTATTCAATATTCGGAATGAATATCATGTATCATACCTACTCCAGGAGATCCGGCTCTTGGAGCAACCACTTCCAAAGTGGCATGTACCGGACAACTCCTTGTATCCCAAACCATTCTTCTTTCGATTCCCTATCCTCCTGAAGAGTAAGCACGAGGAGATTTGCGCACTGTAGTTCTCTTGATGCTTTGAGTAATGCACGAACTTCTCGTGACTTGGTTTTTTCATCAAATATGCTCGTACACACCTGGATGAGAAGTATCACCTGTCGGTTTTTCTGTATTACAAAGTCTACTTCTTCCTGTTCTGCGTTTTTCCAATAATAAAGACGAATTCTACCTAATAACTCCTGTTCCCTGAGCACTATTGCTACAATGTTTTCATAGAGACTTCCCTGATTTTTCGAAAAGGAAAATCCTTTGGAAGTAATAAAGCCGTTATCGATAGAATAGATTTTTTTATTTGAGACTATCTGGATCTTCATTTTATAAGAAAAACGCGGTATTGAGAAGAATAAAAATGATTCTTCCAGGTAATCCAGATATTTCCGGATCGTTCTATCATTGAGGGTTCCGGTTATTTTAGAAAGTCCGTGATATGAGTATTCATTGGATATCGTACTGCAGAGATAATGCGCAAGATCACCAAGGCCATGTGGTAACCTGACATGGTATCTCCGGATGATGTCCTTGTACAAGACTGCATCAAATAACCGGACCATATAATCTTTTCTCTCTAATGGAACCATTAATGGTTCGGGAAATCCTCCATTTTGACAGTATTCTTCGAGAAAACTCTGATAGTCTCGTGTAGTATGCTCACCGGTTTTCAGCTGCAGGAATTCCCTGAAAGAAAATGGAAAAATTGTGGTAACTGTATGTCTTCCAGTAAGATGTGTTGCCAGTTCTTTGCTGAGGAGGTATGCATTACTTCCCGTAATGTAGAGGTCGTATCCTTGTCTTGCCAGACGGTTTGCAAGGAGTTCCCATCCTGGGATGTTCTGAATTTCATCAAGGAGGAGCGTTCTCGTTCCCTGATACACATCATTCACTGCCGCAAGGATATCGGGTATTTTTTCCGGGTCTGTTAATTGTTCGTCATCAAAATTTACATATCCAAATACCCCTTTTCCGGTAAGATACCGGGTTAAGAAAAATGATTTTCCTGCTCTTCTTGGGCCGATTATAATCTTTATGAGCCTGGTTTTTGATCCGCCAATTTCAGCATCACGTGGAATATATGGTTCATGAATCCGAAGGGCAAGTTCTTTCTTCTGCTCAAGGATTGTATCTTTTATCGTCATATGCCACAGTGTATATATGTAATACAAAAAAATAGATAAAAATTTGTATTACATTTCCTGCTTACACATTTACAGTATAGACTGATTAACTATTCAACGGTTTCAGGATGGATGAATCTCCTCTCGCGATGAGAGGAGTATTCACAGGCAGTTGTCCATGGCAAAAGCAGCTTGAAACGATTAATTCAAGTTGTGAATTTCGATCTGACGAATGTGGGATTGACGGATAATATCTTATTCTCATATATAATCAATATTCCCGGAAAAAGGGAACGGAATGGCACTGGCAAATTCCCTGTCATTACAAAATATTTCACATCATAACCTGTAGTTTCGGGGAGAAGACCCCGGCTGATCTCATCCATGAACAATCTTTATTTTTTTGAATTACTTTTAAAAATATTTAGTATACAGGATTGTTTCACTAACGAAAGAATATTTAAGCGAATTTATATCACCTCATGGGTTATATACAACCCTGGTGACCATGATGTATGCAAACCTGACCGGACAAAAACTGGAAAAAGTTCAGCAGCTGGAAAAAGAACTGGGAGTATACCTTCTTGCAGCCCCTCATTACAAGAATCTCTCTCCTGATGACATCAAGGCAGTAAAGGATCTTGAAGGCAAACTTGGAGCGGTTCTTGTAGCATACGATGCCTGAAAACATATTCAGACCCCCCCTTTTTTATAATATCTTCATCCAGACTATTCGCTCCCTACAACTTCCCCTCCCTCATCAACCGTTCCCTTACCTGTGGAGGTATATTATCAGGAATTTCCTTTTCGCTTTTCGTTGTTGAGATCGGAGCTTTTACTGGCCCGTCAGGGGTATTAATACTTATATCAAGGGTTGCATGCTCCCCGGATAATCTTACTATAAAGTTTCCTTCCTTGTACACAAAAAACTCTTTTTTCTTTTCACTGCTGAACTCACGGTTAAATCCATCTTCATGAAGGATATTCTGGAAAGAGTCCTGAACCGTGATTCCTGCCCAGGAAAAAAGAGGGGTACTTTTTGGATGAACCGTGTAACTCACTGAAAACGGCCCTTTTTCTACATGAACTTCAAGTTCCTTTACATTTGAGTTTAAGGGTATACCTGATGCAGAGTAGACCGGGTATAATTTCACCGGCCCTGTATACAAGGTATTATTGGTGAAGTAAATAGAGGACCTGGAAGGGATGAATGCATCATCAGCCAGGGTATCGCCAAGCCGGGTGACAAAGGATGTGGGTACTGGCACCGGGGCAGGGGTCAGAGGTATATTTGGGGTTTCAGCCATTTTTCCAGGTGAAGGGAGTTTTCCTTCCCGTATGAGTCGTTCCCTTAACTGCGGGGATATATCCTGAGGAAATGCCTGACCAGGGATTTCTTCCGTAATGGGCATAATTTTCGGTGCAGGAGAAGGTTCTGTGTCTACATGTGAGGCAGGTTCATTGGAAACTTCCTCTCCCAGGTCATGCAACTGACTGCATCCGGCGGAAAAAAGAAAAAGACAGAGTATTATTAGTGAAAGGATTGACCCTGTTTTCCGGGTAATGTGAGATGATATTAATTTTATCATGAATAATTTGCTTGAGATGGTCAGTTCAATTATCGGGAGGTATGAGATAGTATATCATCGGCAGTTATTCCCAGGTCATATGATCTTCCTTATTCAGTTCAATTGTTTTAATTTAAAAAGTTTGGTTTAAAACCTGTATAGAGTATACATGCAGCAATTTAAAAAAATTTCTGGTTTTTATAAACAGGCTATTTTGAGATTTAACAAATGAGAAATTTTCGCGCGTGTTGTTTGTGAAATGTTTTCATATGAAATATCGTTTCAGATTTATTCAGATTTTCGTCAGGATGAAACCTGCATTCGTCAGATCTAAATCCACGCTCTGATTTAATACAATAAGCCTAAAAACTGCACACTATTTCAGCTCATAATTCAGGAGAAAGATCGGAAAACCGTGACAGGAGTTTAATTTGCATTTCATTTTTGTGAACTGAAGGATGTTGGATGAACGATTAAAACCCAACTTTTATTTACTCTTATCAAAAACTATGATCATAGCTAAGAAAAAATTTACTTAGCACAAAAATTTTGGAGAGAATTGAATGAGTGCTAAAATGAAAGACAGAATGGATCCGGCGGTATCACCGGTTATAGGAGTTCTGTTGATGCTTGTGGTGACGATTATCGTCGCCGCCGTGGTAAGCGGGTTTGCCGGTGGTCTCGCTGGAGACACCAAGGCAGCTCCATCGGCATCTATTGATGTGAAAATTGAGACATCTACTCCTGATGGTATGGGTGGAACAGAAGGTAAGATGACCTTTGAAATGTTAAGTGGAGATTCTATTCCAACAAAAGACATTGAAATCATCACCTACTTTACTAACAGTACAGGTCATATTTACAAGACTTCACATACCGCCAAGAGCGAAAAGTTTGATTTATATGGATTTGGCACCAATTACGCCCGATTGCCATATTTAAGTGATCTTTCAAAGGTTGGTTATGCCGGAAACAACGCTGCTGCAGACTTTGGTAATTATACTTGGTCAACTGGTGGCATCCTTTCTGTAGGCTCAATCAGGCAGATTGCAGATTTCCTTGGTCTTGAATGGACTGAAGGGGTGGATCCCGCACCCGATACTATCGATGAGGCGGACTTTAAGCCAGGTGCAAGCGTACAAATAACTATTCTTCACACCCCAAGTCAAAAAACCATCTATTCAAAGGAGGTTGTTGTAAAATGATCGCTGTAAGAAAAGATGACGCTGTTTCACCGGTTGTCGGCATTCTCCTGATGCTGGTAGTAACGATTATCATCGCCGCTGTAGTAAGTGGGTTTGCCGGATCATTAGCTTCAGATCAAACCAAAGCTCCTCAGGTCTCTCTTGAAGTAAAAGGAATTATTCAAAATATTTCTGATACAGATACAGAGAACTGGCAATCAGATTATCCTGATGATTTTGAGGCAGCAAATGGCCTGGAATTTGTGCATAAAGGGGGAGATTCTTTTGCTCTTTCAGATGTTTACCTCCGGCTGCAGTCGGGAAGTACATCAACTACTGTTGATGTAAGTAACGTCATAGATTCATCAGCAACATGTCTTCCTTCTTCTGTGACCTCATATATTATGGAAGTTGGAGATGACGATGGATTCATCAAACCTGGTGATAAATTCATGGTTTATGCCGATAACTGTCGGATAGATTCAATGGGTTCACAGATATCATGGAAACCAGAAGGGGCACAGGGAGGATTTGCAGTATATCTTAATACCAAGTGTGAGTATAAGCTCATTGACAAAGCCTCTGACAAAGTAATGCAGCAGGGAACATTTGTCCTGCAGTAATCTCTCATAACTTTTTTTCTTTTTTCGCATTCCTGAAATTGATAAAAATATTCAGGATTTAATTCCCCCTCAAAAAGTAAAATTATTTCCATTAAAACAAAATAAAAGTGAAGGATTAGTGTTAAAATTCTTAATCAAATTGAAAGCAGACATTATTTCCATCTCTGTAACTGTAAAAATCTCTCCAGGCCGCCGTTAAACTTAACATTTTAGAGTTACTCATTTGTGACAGAAGATGCAATTAAGCCGAAGGTATTTTGATTGTTGTGCCCGGACATTTATTAGAACAAGAACCAGGCAGTGAAAGTATAAGACCTGTACGATTCATGGAGGAATAATACGAGGAAGTAATAAATTATGAAGGCAATATCATCTCTTCTAACCGGATGCCGGCCGAAGTCCGAAAAATTGCTACCGGTTACGCTGTCCGCCAGATCCTCCACAATGGGTTTTTCAGGGAAATATCAGGCTTTTCGTGACTGCAAGCAAAAAGAAGAAACTCCCTGATGGATTCCTGGTATGAATAAAGCGGTTACAAGAAGAAGTAGAAAGAAAAACAAGACAGGTGAGACTTGACATATGATATCAAATCTCTCGATAGAGAACTTTAAATCCATCCGAAAAATGGATCTCAATTGCAGGAAGATCAACATCTTCCTTGGCGAACCGAACACCGGAAAATCAAACATTCTTGAAGCCCTTGGAATTTTAAGTTGGTGTGGCCAGAGTAAGATTAAAAAAGAAATTTCTTCTAACATATCTCCAAATTATATCGACTTTCCCTCAACTTCGACGAATATCTATCAATCGGTATCTTCTCCTGAATATGAGCTTCAAAAGATGCAGGAGATATCATCATATATCCGATTTGAAAAAATGCAGAATCTTTTCTTTAAAAACCAGATAAATCAACCAATATCAATATCAATTCGTGAAAACCCAAATCGTATTAGTAATTCTCTTCTTCAGAATATACTGATAATCATGGGAGGTGATTATTGTAAAGTTATTCATCGAGAAGGAAAAGATCTGGAAGAAATAAAAAAACAATCTGGTGGCGAGGAAATATCTGAGTTGAATTTTTCAGGTATAGTTAGAAATGGAAAGAGCGCCATTCATGAGTTTGGAAATATCTATTTTTATCGATTTGTTGATCTTTTCCAATTTCCTGACCCGTCCAATGCACCCTTGAAATCACCCTATGGACAGAATCTCTTCTCCGTTGTAATGTATGATAAGAAATGCCTTGAAATCATGAAAAACCTCTTCTCTTCTTCAGAATTCAAGTTTGTTTTAAAACCTGGTGAAAACAAGTTTGAATTTCAACAGGAAGAGGATAATATTGTTTATACATATCCATATCTCATATCATCAGATACATTCAGACATGTTGCATTTTTCACTATTGCTATCGCCTCACAAAAAAATGCCATGCTCATATTTGAAGAGCCAGAATCACATACATTCCCCTATTATACAAAATATCTGGCAGAACAAATTGGTAAAGATCTGTCAAACCAGTTTTTCATAGTAACCCATAACCGATACCTTCTTTCCACGCTGATAGAAAAGGTTTCCAAGGATAGCATTGCTGTGAATATCGTTCACCGAAAGAAGGGTGAGACACAGATAACCCAATTAAACGAGAGTCAGATTTCTGATATCATCTGTACAGATCCTTTTTTCGATCTGGAAGCATTTCTGGAGAGTGATAAGTGATCGCAACAGAATGTTACCCTGATACCTATCTGCTTAAGGTCTTCAATGTAGGAAGAAAAAAGATCCGACACGTAGGTACAAAAGGTGATGTGGTAAACTATACTCGTGATAATCCTGGAACATTAGGAATTATCGATGAAGATCCTGATAGTAGTCAACCCAAAGAACTCAATTCATATCAGATCATTGAAAAGACTGGGAGTCTTACTCTAATGGAAAAGGGGAATGGTTCACGATTAATCAAAATATCCCCTCGAATAGAAGAATGGTTCTATAAACGAGCAAGTTTACTCAGAATAGATCCCTTAACATATGATCTTCCCAGAGATGCGAATGAGTTGCACTCCATTCCTCATTATGAGAAGAAAAAAGGATTTCAGGATTTTTTATCCAGCCTGTCAGAACATGATGAAGAAATTGCTACATTTAAAAAAAATTATTTAAGGAAATTATGTGATTCTGCTGTTCTTTTAAGCCGATCCATGAACAGTTCCATGATCTGATCATATTCCCCAAGACCTTTTGTCTCAACCGTGACAGAGCATCCGATGGACTCTAACCGTTTCTGCCATGACTGGTTATTTGCATCTCCGGAAAGTTCAATCCAGGCATGAATACCAGGAACAATTGTGAGAGGTACAAGTTTTACTTTCTTTGCTCCGATATGAGATAAACGATTTTTAACCTTTTCAAAGTCCGGATAACCGTTGACAGTTCCAATAATAATCTGACCGCCCGGACAGATATCATCCAGTATCATCTGTAACTGGCAAAGAGCTGGTTCCGCCCCTCCTTCAGCCGTTGGAGATACAAGAACAACCGCTTCATCTTTTGCTTTCGGGGAATATACTGACTCAATTGCTTTTGCAGTTTCAACATAATCCTCCGGGTTCATAAGCAGGGATGAACTGATGAGTATTCCATCAAATCCGACAGCTCCATGTGCTCCAGCCAGCTCATTCAGGGTGGTAATGATCGGATATAACTCATGATACCGTGCCCCGGATGTGATAAATAATGGTTGCACTACGACTTGTGAATGACCTTTATCCAAAAGAGACGTTATTGCAGCCAGTGGTCCCTGGATATACTCATTCTGTTCCCGCAGGACAAGTCTTACAGGTTCAGATGTGAATGAATATGCAACCTCTGCTTTTGGATATGATGTCTGAATTTTCTTTACACAGGAGTCAATGACTGCTCTGCCTTCTGTTTGGGTCGTCCCAATGGAGACAAGTAATACTGCTCCATGACTCTCAATTTTCTTACCATGACCTTTCATCATACTCACCCATAATTTTTATAAGCATATTATTTTATGATTTTTTGATTTTATAAAACTACCGATTTTATATTTCAGTCGGGTTTTTATCAAATCCCCATAAATCCTCTTATTGTACAATTTATCAATGAAAATTAACTTAATTCATATAATCCAGATAATGTTTACGAATATTCAAAAAAATTAAAAAAAATCCACATATAAATCCATTGTATAAACTTAAGGAAGATCTATCAAAAGTTCCCAAATTTCCATGTTATAAGATATCTCCACTCCATAAATCCCGGATAATGCCAAAAACATATATCTTTGCATTCTTTATATCTGATTTGTGTCTGGTCAAAACAATAACATATTAACCCATCAATACAAATTATTTTTAATACAATTCACATTAGTCGTGCATGAAGAAAAATACATCTTTTCATATTTCAAAAAACAGGGATCCAATGCCATAACATTTCTGATAAAACTTATAACTAAAGGGCAATATAATCCCGTTTATTCTCTATTCCAATAAAAATATGGAAGAGATTCCGGGTTAGGCATATGAAAAGTTAAAAAAACTGATGGATAATCAAATTTAAACATGAAGGAAGTTTTAAATATTTCAGGTTACTCTGTTGATTTGAAAAGATATAACAATTCCTGGGAGGAAGTCAGGAAATTTGTAAATACCATGGGATGCTCCGGGGTTGAACTACTTATAGGAGGTGAACATGATAACACAATTCCCCTGGACCTCATATCGTCAATTCACCTTCCTGACTGGCTTGGATGGCTGCGCCTCTGGAGGGAGCCTGAATCTGTTCCTGTTGATTGTGAACCATTTAAACTGGCATATTATTTTGGAGCTGCAACACCTGAAGATCTTATCCGAACATTTATTGACAATCTTGAAAAAGCTGCAGGACTTGGCGCAACATATGCCGTTTTTCATGTCACACATATAGAACTGGATGCGTTTTTTACAAGAGACCACCGCTATACAACCAGGGAAGTTCTCTTCTCTGCAGCTTCATTTTTAAATACCGCCTGCAAGAACTTTCCAAAAGGAGAGCCACCAGTAACAATCGGTTTTGAAAATCTATGGTGGCCTGGACTGACTTTATTATCACAAGATGAGATTGATTTTTTTACTAATCATTTAGAGTTTGACAACTGGTTCTTTGTCCTTGATACAGGACACATGATGAATGCCATGGACACACGGACAGAAGAAGACGGAATCCGAAAAGTATTATCAGTAATGGACACTCTCTCCAGTGCAACACTGGAGAGAATAAGAGCTGTGCATTTTCATTGCAGCATGTCAGGGAAATACCAGGAAGAAAATTTTTTTTGTGACCCGCCATCAGGATTTTCCAGTCTTATGTATGGAGAACAGATCTCCCTCCTTATGCCCATGGTTGCGAAACTGGATCAGCACCGTCCATTTACAAACCCTGAATGTAAGATGATCCTGCAGAAGGTAAATCCCGATTACCTGGTTCATGAATTTATAAGCAGGACAAAAGAAGAGTTTGAAGAAAAAATCAGAACTCAGAAAAATTGTCTCAAAAATTGACGGGAATTATTCCCCCCTGATCTTCGGAGCTATCTCTTCTAACAGATCCCAAAGCCTGGGTCCTGCCCTGTCAACAACATCGCTGTCAACCATGATGGTTCTATTTGAACTAATTGCGGACAATCCTGATAACCGTGGTTCATTCATGAAATATTCCATAATATTAGCATTATCACTACCCATACCGCATCCGGAGTTCACCATTAAAATATCAGGATTTTTATTTACAAACTCCTCAATATTCACGATCACATGGCTGTTTTTATCCGAAAAAGCATTTACACCTCCAGCTATATGAATAAGTTCATCCTGAAATGTCCCTTTTCCACTTGCATAAATAGGATCATGCCATATTACATGAGCAACAACCGGTTTTTTTACAAAAGCTTCCCCTTCTTTCCGGACTTTATCTTCCATAATCTTCAGGCCAGATATTATTTCTGATGCCTTTTCATATGTCCCGGTGATATATCCCAATTTTTCAAAAGTGGCATAAATTCCATTCAGACTTTCAACATCAGCAAAATACACAGGAACACCAAGACTTTTAATCCGTTCAACCGTATCCTGGTTGTTTCCAGATGAGGCGACAACAAGATCAGGGCGTAATGCAACAACCTTCTCAATACTCACAGTTGAAAAACCTCCAATCTTCTCTTTATCAAGAGCGCCATCCGGATAATTGCAATACTCAGTTACTCCCACGATCCGGTCATCAAGGCCGAGTGCAAAGAGAACTTCGGTGTTTGAAGGGGCCAGTGATACTATCCGAAAAGGTTCAGAATGAACGGTCACTGGCAGCTTTTGATCGTCCTGAACAGTCCGCGGCCATGGGTCATTGTTTTCGTACTGGGTGGCACCATTGAGAGGTGAACATAAAAGAAATATGAAAAATATACAAATTATTGTGTTTTTCATCAATCTCAAAGGTTTTTCTGATCTCATATCTTTTACTGCTTTTTTCCCTGTCATAATACAATAACTTATCTTGCCTTAAGTAAAAATATCTTTATCGATATCTGGCTCATCATATGAATACCATTCGAAATATTCTGATACTTGCCGGGCTTGGATGTGCAGTTGTTATTGCCATCCTTTTATCCGTTCTTACCGGTCCGGTTGAGATATCTCTCGCAGATATTCTGACCGGTGTAGTTAATGATAAAACAAAAGAACTGATCCTTTTTGATATCCGGATGCCGCGGGCAATTGCAGCTGCCCTGGTCGGTGCAGGACTGGCCTGTGCAGGAGCCGCAATGCAGACATTGTTCCGTAACGATCTTGCAGACCCCTATACACTTGGAACATCAGCAGGTGGTGCAGTCGGGGTATCACTTGCGATAATCTCCGGGGTTGCAATGCTTGTCCCGGTAGCCGCATTTTGTGGTGCAATAGGATCTGCATTTCTTGTATACATTCTGGCAGCACAAAAAAAACGACTTAGCACAGGTAACCTTCTTTTAACCGGGATAGCTGTATCAATGTTCTTCTCTTCTGTTGTCTCGGTCTGCCTGGTTCTTTCCGGAAAGAACATGCACCAGATCATGTTCTGGCTTATGGGAGGACTGTGGAATACGTCCTGGGCAGACATTCCCCTCCTTTTAATAACACTTATTCCTGCAGGAATACTTGTATTGTTTTCCCGTGATCTGAATATCATGTCATGTGGAGAAGCAGAAACGCGAACACTTGGGATAGATCCGGAAAAAACAAAACTTCTGCTTCTTGGAATCTCGGCAGGTATAACTGGTCTTGTGGTATCAGTATCAGGATCCATAGGGTTTATCGGTCTTGTATCACCCCATATCATGCGAATCATTACCGGACCTGATCACAGGGTCCTCATTCCTGCATCACTTGGGTGTGGAGCACTGCTTCTGGTCTGTGCAGATACAATATCCCGGACATGGCTTGGCGATCTCCCGGTTGGTATCGTCACCGCATTCTTTGGAGCGCCATTCTTCCTCATGCTTGTCAGAAGGAGAGCCGATTTATGAATGATATAATCCTGGAAATATCAGATCTTTCTGCCGGTTATGAAGAGAGAGATATTCTTCAGGAGATCTCCTTATTCATCAGGGAAAAAAGTTTTGTCGGGATTATCGGACCGAATGGATCTGGAAAAAGTACATTTATGCAGGTTCTTGCCCGTTCACTTCCTGTCAGGAACGGGGATATTGTGCTGATGGGTGACTCCCTTCAATCCTGGTCATTCCGTGATTTTGGAAAGATAGTAGGATATGTGCCACAGGAGTCAGATATAAAATTCAGGTATCCGGTATATGACGTAGTCATGATGGGCAGAAATCCACATATAGAGAGATTTCGTTCCCCGTCAGCTGCAGATCATGAGGCAGTCCAAAAGGCCTTGCAACAGACCGGGACTGAAGAACTTGCCAGGCGGCCAATTACCGATCTGTCTGGTGGTGAAAGGCAACGTGTTATGATTGCCAGGGTACTTGCACAGGACCCGGTTCTGCTCCTTTTGGATGAGCCATTTGCACATATAGATATTCATCACCAGTATGAACTCATCAGGATTATTCGTGAGACATCCAGGGATAAAAGAGCAGTTATTGGAGTTTTTCATGATATTAACCTTGCTGCAGCGTACTGTGACCAGCTTGTGCTGATGAATGATGGAAAAATTCGAGCTTTCGGTAAACCTGAAGAAGTTCTGACCACCAGCCTGTTAAAGGAGGTATTCAGAATCAGCCCGGTTATTGATGTAAATCCTACAACCGGAACGCCTTATGTCTATGTTGAAGAAAAATGGAAAAAATCAGATGGTCTTAAACCCAGGATTCACCTGATTTCCGGTGGAGGAACGGGATCATACCTTATCTCACTTCTGAGCAGATCCGGATATTCACTCAGTTGCGGGGTTTTGGCTGAAAATGATTCAGACTGCCTGATGGCAAGAAAGTATGATATCCCGACGCTTACAGAACCGCCCTTCTCCCGTCTTTCCCAGGAAACGGAAGAAAAACTGGCCGAACTGGTTCAGAAAGCCGATATTGTCATCGTAACATCAATGCCGGTTGGGTGGGGGAATTATCCGAATATCAGGGTTCTTGAGCAGATTGATCCACACAAGATACTATGTATTCTTCCTTCATCAGAACCATACCTTCCGGATTTTACGAGTGGGGTCGCAACCGACACCATAAAAAGACTATTGTCAAACGGTGCACAAAAGAGATCAAACCCGGGTGAACTTATGGAAATACTGCAAACAACTCAAATCGTAAATGATTCATGATAAATGAGATCCGGTCTTTTCGAATTTTTTTTCCCCGGAATTCATTACCAGGCGGGATCATAAAGGAACCTTAAATGATGAATAGAACCTAAATAATAGTATCTGCATGATTTCTCATGAAAACGACACCAGTTGTTACACTTCAACAAGCCGCAAAATTACTCGGGTTTACTGATAAAGCCAGTCTTATTGAGATCAGGAAACGATATCATGAATTAGTCAGGGAATGGCACCCGGATGTATCAGTCCATGAACCAGGTGAATCCCATGAGATGATGATCCAATATAGAGAAGCGTATGAAGTTCTTGTCAATTACTGTTTAAATTACCGGGTCACATTTACCGATGAAAGCGATAAAAAAAGGGATATCTCCCGATCAATGGAATACTGGCAGGAACATTTTGGTGATGATCCGATTTGGGGATAATCCATTGAAGCAGTGACCAGATTTTCAGACTTTGTTACCTTTTTGAAATGTCAGGATACAAAACCCAAGCCGGCAATCGACTGATGTGAGATAAAACCCGGTCCCGGTGATCATGTAAATCACCTCATCATGATCATAAAACCTGGCATGTGAGAGAAATCTCCCCTTATCTGGATGGGACAGGTATCGCTCAGCAATAATTCCACCTTTCTCAATAAATGCAACAACAAGGATTCCATCATGCATGAGTATCCGGTGAACCTCATGCAAGGTCTCCTCTGGCTTTTTTAGAAAACAGAGAACGGTAATCATGGCAACCATCCGAAAAACTGAGGACTTTACCGGAACCGCCTCACCTATGGCACGGATAACCTCAATTCCTCTTTCTTTTGCCATCAGGCCAAGAGACCAGGATGGTTCAACACCATAACCGATACCAAGAGGCTTTGCAAACCGTCCACTGCCAACCCCTATCTCAAGAGCAGGAGAGGGAATATCTCCTATGGCCTCCCTGATCCGTTTTAACTCTTCCAGGTAAACATCCTGGTTATCAGAAAACCATTGATCATACTTGTCAGCATACTCTTCAAAAACCCTGGCATACGGAAGATCAGGACTTATTTCCATGTAACCTGGTCCTCACACGTTCCATTAAAGCTTCATTACGACGATTTAACGTGTTAAAGTCAGGCTTTCCATCCCGGTAACAATAAAGCATTGAGTATAGAAAATCAGATGTAAAATCCATCACTTCTTTTTTAAACCTGACTTCAAAGCTTGATTCATTAAGAAAACCCTTGATCGAAAAGCAGTCACTTTTTTCAAATTTATAAAAACCCTCTCCAAGACCTGGAAGCATCTCCAGGGAACCATAGTGCTTTATAAAGTCGAGAAATTCGGGAGTAACTTCTGTATCAAGGATAAATTCTTTCATAAACGAACCGTCGGCACAATATTTATGGCGATTAGATCTGAGAATACGCATGGTGGGCAATCTCCTTTATGGCATCAGCGGCTATCCGGCATTCCTCATCGGTCGTGAACCATGAGGGGCTGATTCGAACACATCCTGCCCCGTCATCTATCTCTTTATGCAGTAACGGGGCACAGTGAAGACCAGTCCTAACGACGATATTATCTTTCCTGGCAAGAATATAACCCACATCATCATTGTCCAGTCCAGGAATGTTAAATGCAATAATGGGTAGTTCAGGGTCAGGGTTATAGATGGTTATCCCTGGCTCTGATGAGAGTTCTTTTATGAATAGTTCTGTCTGGCGATCTGCTCTCCTTTGAAGGGCATCCATTCCGATCGACTGAAGAAATGTAATCCCAGCAATCAGGGATGCAATACCTGGATAGTTGTGAGTTCCAATCTCATACCGCTCAGGCAGATCGCCTGGTTGATCAAGGGAACCGGAGTCAGTGCCGGTCCCTCCCATCCGGACAGGAAGAACAGGATCGGGATTACGGATGCAGAATCCACCAATACCTGGCATGCCAAAGAGAGCCTTGTGTCCTGTGAACACAAATGCATCAAATTCGATGGCAGAGAGATCCAGGGGAATATGTCCTGCGGTCTGAGAGCCGTCAACGATAAAGAAAATATCCTTATCATGCAGATACTCTCCGACGGCACGGATGTCCTGTACTGATCCAAGGACATTGCTCCCATGGTTCATCACCACAAGACGGGTTTTATCAGTCACCGCTTCTATTATGGCTTCTGGATTTACTTTTGCATTGGAAAAAGAGATGTGATCAAGTTCAATTCTCCCTTTTTTTTCAAGATGATGAAGAGGCCGGAGCACAGAATTATGTTCAAGGGTGGTAGTAATCACGTGAAATTTTTCAGGACTGGATGCAGTAAAGCCATGGATGAGAGTGTTTAGTGCATCAGTTGCATTTGATGAGAAGACAATTGTGTCCGGTGACTCTTCCCCAAAGAATTGCGCAACAGTTTCCCGGCCTTCGGTCAGATAATCTCTTTGGGTTTTACCAGTTCCTCTTCCACCACCAAAAGGTAATTCCAATGATTCCTGAACGGCCTGAATAACTCCAGGAGGTTTTGGCCAGCTGGTCGCCGCGTTATTCAGATAGATAAGGGAGTTTTCCTGTTTCAACATTACATACTAAGCGATAAGGTTGCAAAAAGGTTTTGCATAGTGAAAATTTCAAACCAATGTCACAGTTGAGATAATTGGCCGATTATGCATTTTTTTCAGAGGGTTATGACTCGATACTTACTGTTCGTTACAAACGAATAAATAATCAAAAAATTACATATCATAATTGTGCTCAAAAGTGTCCTGAGACAAACCATCATTGATCAACAAAAAATTCTGGACTTTCAACAGCAGTATGTTCCCAGAGACATAGCTCTTGAATCAATCCTTCAGTCAGAAGAGATCGTCGTATTATCCGGGATTCGCAGGTGTGGAAAGAGTACAATACTTACCCGGTTGTCAAAAATTGTAGACAGCGAGTTTCTTTACATTAATTTTGATGATATCAGGTTTTCAGATTTTAGTCAGGAAAACTTCCAGCATATCTATGAGATTATTGGAGAACTCTTTGGATCAGATGCACCCGTGATCCTGTTACTGGATGAGATTCAGAATATCCCAGGTTGGGAACGCTGGCTGAATAACCTTCATACATTTAAGATCAAAACAATTGTAACCGGATCAAATGCATCGGTTCTCAGCTCTGAACTGAGTACATATCTAACAGGGCGACACAAAACAATCAGGATCCATCCATTGTCATTCAGGGAATATCTTCGACATTACTCCATAGCCGTGGCAAATCCTGAATTCATATCATCAACACAGAAAGGAGAAATAATCCGCTATCTTAGAAAATACCTTGAAGAAGGAGGATTTCCTGCAGTGATCCGTTCTGGTGATATCTCCCTTTCCGAACAGTACCTGACTGACATCATATACAGGGATATTGTGAGCAGATTTGGAATCCGTGAAATTAAGGAATTGAAGGATCTGACAGTGTACCTGATATCAAATGCAGGCAGAATGATCTCATACAAAACACTTGCTGAAATTACCGGCCTT
>JAAYPD010000052.1 GCA_012520015.1 Methanomicrobiales archaeon | reverse complement strand
TTTTGACTCCACCTGTTTTAAAAATTTCCTGTCAACCTTTGAGTACTCCTCTTTTCCTGTCGTCACATCGGAAAATTCCGACTCATCCATAGGTTTTCTCGTGATATCCATCTTAATAGACGGGAGCATCAGGTACAGGATATATATCATCCCGATAGATCCAAGGGCAAGGCCAATGATAATCAGTGGCATATAACCTGCAAGGTCGGATTTACCGCCCAGGTTCTGTGCCACGATGATAATGATCATCGTGATAGGCCCTGCAACAAATGCCGTCACATAGACCTCGGCCATCACCTCAATCGTTTTTAATATGGATTCCAGTTCACGAGCAGCAGACTCCCTGAAATATGCTGACCTGGATGACAGGAAATTTGTTACATCTCCCCCGCTGTTTGAAAGAAGAAGGAGATCATTTAAAAACTCTTCAAGATTCTTCGACGGGGTCACAGTCTGAAGATTCCTGATAGCGGTATAAAGATCATCACCAAAGACTTCAACATCCCTGACAATTAGTCCAAACTCCTTTCCCACTTCTCCAAACAGGTCATCCGCCTCGTAAACCTTTCGGATGACATTATATAATGTCATGGTCGTGGACAAAGCCTGCATATATGTAATAACATAAGGCAGGTCAAGATCAATGGAAGATTTTCTTCCCACAGCCACCGTCTGTGGATAGGTGAAGATCCCGATGATAACCACTGGAACGAGGAGGACAAATGCGATGAGAAGGGTAAAGATATTAGCCATCCCTGGGATGAGCTGCACATCTTCAGGCAGAGAAAAGAGATATACAGCCAGGATTATGAAAACACTGACCGATGCAATACTACACTTGAGTAAAAGCATGAAATAGGAATATTGTGAATATGGAAGGTGAGCCGCCCGAATATTTTTTCGAAGAGTAGTCCCTTCAAGCCAGTCATCCACCTGCCTTGGAGATATGAGATTCATGCCATCCTCCTCAGTTCGGAGATCATCTGAATGAGAATTTCAGGATCAGTGCTGTACTGATTCCGGAGCTTGGTAAGGAATGATGTACGGAGATCGAGCTGGTACCGCATCTCTTCATCGGTCCAGTTATGCATGTACTGAATCGTCTGCAATGTTCTGGACTTTTTGAACACCTTCTTAAATGAATCATTTTTTGGATCATACTCGTACAGGGTATTCCAGTTCACCCTGTCACCCTCTCCCAGTACAATCTCATGTATGGCATCACATCGCCGTATCATCCTGCCACCACGATAATGAAACGTCTGAATAACCATGAGATTTAACGCACCAAACATCGCCGGGGGGACATTAATCGGCTCGTTAGTCAGGCGGTTCAATGCCTCTTCAATATTTCCCGCGTGAAGGGTGGATAGTGTAGTGTGACCTGAGTTCATAGCCTGGAACAGGGTCTGGGCCTCACTCCCCCTGACTTCTCCTACAATAATATATTCAGGCCTCTGTCTTAGTGACGCCTTTAATAGATCGAAAAGATCCACGCTCCCCCTGTCATTAAACGTATTACTCTCCCTTGTCTGGACCGGAAGCCAGTTCTTCTGGGGAATCTGAATCTCCCTTGTGTCCTCCAGCGAGACAATCTTCGAATTATGTGGAATGAAAAAAGAGAATGCATTCATCGCCGATGTCTTTCCGCTTGCAGTCCCCCCGACAACAATAAGGCTTTGACGGTTTTCAAGAGCAAGCCAGATAAATGCCAGGAGTTCGTTACTATATGTCCCGAAAGCAAGCAGGGTTGCCGGAGTCATCGGGTCTGATCTGAATTTCCGAATAGTAAAAGAGCTACCCTTAGTTGAAACAACATCGGAGTACGTAATCTGGGCCCGTGCCCCGTTGGGGAGTGATGCATCAAGGAGTGGTGAGGTAAGTGACACCTGTTTATCTGCCTTTTGCGAGAGCTTAAGAACGAACCGGTTGAGTTCTTCTGATTCGAAAGAGATAGAGGTCGGGATGCTGCCATAATACCTGTGATGTATGTATACCGGAAGACTATGCCCGTTGCATGAGATATCCTCAAGAAGCTCATCATACATCAGGGGATCAATCTTTCCATACCCGTTCAGATTACGACGGAGATAATAATAAATTACTGAAAGCCTGTCATCATTAATCTTTGGATCATATGTCCTGACCACCTTTGCAACTTCACCATATTCAAGAAAGAGATCCCCCCTTGATACCGGTTTATCGTACACAAGCACATCACGCAAAGTTTCATGTGTCTCTTCAAGGATAATCCTCTCACGCGGTGTGAGTTCAGGTTCAATCACCCGGTACGACCTCTCCTTGCTTTTATCCTGCAGGATTACTGCATATGCATGCGGCTGATAAAGCCAGTATGCTTCCTCCGCAATATCCCCATCCACGGCAGGGATATTCATGACCGATGGGACCTGAAGGGTGTCAGGAACGGGGGCCATGTCCCGGCTGGGTCTCTCTTTTCTTCTTTTGCCGGGAAAAGAAAATCCTTTTAGTCCTTTTTTCAATGGGCTTATGAGACGGGAAAACCTTTCTTCTACCACCAGGTCATCCACCTTTTCATCAGGGGTCCCTTCAGATTTGGATGATTCTTTTGTCTGATCACGATCAAATATCCTGGAGAGCAGAGCATCAATGCGCTCGTCCTGGTCTGACCCGACAGCTTGAGAGATCTTTGGAACAGTTACCCTTTTTTTCTTCTCCGTGGTTGTATTCCGGTTCCCGTTCTTAACTATCTCTATCCGGTAATAATGGCTTTTATCGTCCCTGATCCTGGTAAGGGAGACCCTCTCTCCAGTTTTAAACCTCATATAGATCTCATTTTGAGATGGATCATACTCTTTTCCCGACGCTTTTATCAGGAAGGTTGCAAACCGGTTTATATCTGATCTATTTGGGATGATGGAGGTCTCAGTCTCTCCAGGGGTTTTTTTGTGCCATACCATAACCGGTTTTCCAGGGTGGGTGCAGAGAATTTTTCTTACGTCTGGGTCAGCCAGTATAACCCGAATCCATTTCACGACATCCTGTCTGAAAGTCAGGGCTGTATACAGAAGATGATGTCTCCGGTCCGGTATATCAGGAAAATTCTTCTTTAAAAAACCTGAAAAATCATTTTCAGAGATCCTGAATGCACCTTCATGAAATTTTTGTAAACCGCTCTTCTTTTTAATATATTCTATCGATCCCTCTATCGCACTTATCTCCCGTTCATTCAGGGGAATCAATGATATCTGGTAAAAAAAACGGTCCGGAGGTGATGCAACTACCCTGACATCAATCATCTCATGGTAAAGATGGTACGAGGACAGGACTGTTTCAGGGATAATGCTATCATTATCAGATTCCGGTTTTTCAATGGTTAAAATCAGTGGAATAGAATTGTTATTCTGCCTGGAAAAATGAACCTTCATGCCATTACGGAGTTGTATAACTTCCGGAATTTTCTCTATATCAACCGGCTGAACAGACCTGTTAATTAATTTCTTTAACAGAACCCGAATCTCTTCCTCGCTTAGACGAAGGGAGGTAAATATTGTCCCATATGTGTCATGAGTAACACTTATCACTCCCCCGGGACCGTTTATCGTAATTGCACTGACAAAAGGATCATCGATGAGTGGCTGGACCGGGCCAAATCCCCTGGCATCC
>JAAYPD010000051.1 GCA_012520015.1 Methanomicrobiales archaeon | reverse complement strand
TACCCTCCGGTAATGACAGATGGTATGTTTACATTTATGACATGGGTAAAAGAGGGAAATCCTTTCTCCATGATACGAGTGATAACATCGCGGATAACGCCTTTTGTCTCAAAAAACTTGTCTGCAAGATTACGGGCATCTTCAAATTTTTCCTTTTGATCCTCTATCTGAAGGGAAAAGGCAACAGCAGGAAAACCGTGATTAGCAGCCTCAAGGGCCGCGCCTACCGTGCCTGATGTGGTTATTGCCTCGTAGGAGAGGTTCTCTCCGATATTTATCCCTGAAACTATAAGGTCAGGTTTGACATCCAGGGCAAAAAGGGCAAGTATCACTGAGTCGGTAGGTTTTCCACCGACAGCATATGCCGTAATTCCGTCCCTGTTTACTGTATTCACCCTTAGTGGTTCAAATATTGAGAGTGACCTTCCAACAGCACTCTGCTGTGTTGCCGGGGCACACACCACCACATCTGCGAGTTCACAAAGGGCATCATAAGCTGCCCATAAACCTTCTGAATTAATCCCATCATCGTTGGTGAGAAGTATACAGGGCTTTTTCAAGGCAATATGTGGCTGCGAGGCTGCATTGTCAGGAGAAGATCCTGAGATCATGTATCCGGATTATTTGTTCTTCTGTATCATAAATGATTGAGCAGAATTGAAAAAAGAATGTTCAAAAAAGAGAAGACCATGACCATAAGCAGGATTATTTTTTTCCTGATCAGGCAAATAAGTAGCAATGAAAATTCTGATAGCTGAATATGCAGCCAGCCATGATCCTAAACTGGCCCCGGAAGGTCGCGCGATGCTGGATGTACTGACACGTAGCTTTACAAAGATTGGATACACTGTTTTAAGTCCTGAAACAGGGAAGGACTTTTCTGAAGAGATAACAAGGCTGGGCCAGATGTGCGAAGAAGGGCTGGTCATCGCTCCTGATAACATGCTTGCCGGTTTTACTAAAAAACTTGAAGATGTGACACGTAATATCGGGTGTAACTCTTTTACCGTTGCGATATGTGCAAACAAGAAAAAGACCGGGCAGATTTTAAAATCTCACGGTATTGATGTGCCTCTGGAGGTCACGTCAGGCAGGAGAATAGTAAAACAGGTCACCGGCTGCGGAGCGGTTGGTGTAAGGCTGACAGAGATGCCAGCCGGAGATGGAGAGTTTGGCCAGGAGTATATTGAAGGTGAACATTACTCTGTAAGCCTTGTTGGAGGGAGGGTTGTCGGAGAGGTATGCATGTACTATACCGGAAAGAAGCCATTGTTCCTTGCATTAAACCGACAGGATATCAGTTTTGAGAAGGATGGGACGGTCAGGTATCTTGGGGGAGAGACCCCGGTTGATCATCCGAAAAAAGATGAGATGTATGCCATCGCTTCCAAAGCCGTAGAGGTTTTGGGATGCCAGGGTTATGTGGGCGTTGACATGGTGGTTTCCAGTGACAGGATAGTGGTTGTTGACGTCAACCCCCGGCCGACCACCAGCATAATTGGTATTGACGCATGCATGGAGGAAGAGATTGCGCAGGTCATCCTGGATGCTTCATATGGGCGCTCGCCTGAATCTGTTCACCTTAAAGGACATGCATTCTTCTCATCCGAAGGTCAGGTAACCTATGATAGGGATTGATATCGGCGGGGCAAACCTGAAGATCGTGGATGAACACGGCGTTCATATTCATTACTGCCCTTTATGGAAAGAGACTCCTGTAAGGGAGATATTGCAGGAGTACTCAAAAGCTGATAATGCGGCTGTAGTGATGAGCGGTGAGCTTGCTGACTGCTTTGCATCAAAACAGGAAGGAATTGAGTTTCTTTATAATGCAGTAAGAGATGTCTTCCCTGAAGCGATATTTTACGGGACTGACGGGAATTTCCATACTAAGCCAGTCAGCATGCTTGCCGCCGCCAACTGGCTTGTGATGGCTGATTTCCTTCGTTTCAAGTACCCTGACTGCCTGCTGGTTGACATGGGCAGCACCAGTACTGATATCATTCCTTTAAATGCCTGGAACTCACTTAAAGGGCAGACCGACTTTGACAGGCTGAAGACAGGTATGCTTTTGTATTATGGACTTCTCAGAACCCCTGTGTCTTCACTTGTAAGAAAGGTCAGCCTTGACGGGACAGAAGTCTTTGTAAGCACTGAGTTTTTTGCATGTTCAGGTGATGCCCACCTGCTCATGAAGATGATAACTTCTGATATCTATACTACTGCCACACCTGATTCATGCACCACTTCATGGGAACACTGCCTGCGCCGGATGGCAAGGATGGTATGCGCAGATGTTCATGAGATAGGGGAGGCCGCGGTTCTTCAGATTGCCAGGAGTTATGTAAATGAAGAGATTGCCCTTGTTAAAAGTGTTGTAAGTTCTGTAATGCAGCGTTATGGATGCAAAAAGATACTTACCGCAGGTATAGGATCAAAGATCCTGGCTTCATGGTTAAATGGACATGATCTTGCAGCTGAGATGGGTCCCCTGTCTGATGCGATGCCTGCATGGGCCGTCAGGGAGGTGGGTTTACGAACCGCCTGATCCTTTCAGGTCTTCTCCTTGCTTTATCCCTTGGTCTGACTCTTGTGCTCTGGTCACTTGGGATCCCGTTCTTCTTTCTCTTCCTGTTCATCCCCCTGATCCCTTTCCTGGGAAGAGAGAGAAAGAAAAGCAGGTGCCCGATCTGTGGATGGGAGACTGTCGGGAATGAAAAATACTGCCCCTATGATGGCTCCATGCTGGAGATGAAAGAGTGATATTAATCAGTCAGGGATTGCTGCCCGTACTTGTGCACCTGTTTTTGAGTGCATGATGTACCTGAGGGCCAGGGACATCCGGTAAGGGTCTTTTGTTCATGGTCTCTTCTGCCAGCAACTGATCTCCGGGTTTTGTCTGTGAAGACGATAAACCGGTCAGAACGCGTTCCAAGCTCTTCAATGATATCATCATGTGAGACTGAGAGTATTACGACCGGTGCAATATGGCGTGCATGGGATCTGCACTCATCTGCCAGTACATGAATGCTGCTCTCATAGTCTTCCAGATGTTCAAACGAGTGCTGGATAAAAAGCAGAACTGATTCATCACTTCTGATTGCCCCGATAAGACCACTAAGTCCTTCTGTCTTTCTATACTCCATCTTGTGTCTTAAAGCTGGAGGAAGGCTCAGGAAAGGCTGGGTATGCCCCATGTAAAGATATGTTACCTGGCCATGGGCAGCCTGCACCGGGCCGTAAACTAAAGCGTCCTGCAGGTCACGCCCCGAAGCGATATAGACTGAAAATGTGTTTTGATTGATTTTTCTGAGAGTTTCATATCGCCCGGTCATATCTGGATGATTCCTGGTGCTGGATTTTAAACCCTGGTTCAGGGGGATTGAAAGTAAGACTGAACCAGAAAATTACTGTTTATTTATTTTTAAGCAGTTCTCTGACCTTTTCAATCTCTTTCACCTTCTCTTCATAATCTCCCACAATCTCTGCTTTAAGCTCATCAAGAATATCGTTAAGCGGTTTTACCAGGTGATAGATCATGGTGGGCCTTCCTTTCCCTTCCCTTGACTGCCTGATATCCTTTACCCACTTTCGTTTCATAAGATCGGAAAGGGCAATGCTGACTTCGGGTTGTCTTAGATCGCAGATCTTTTCAATCTCCCGCGATGTCATATCAACATCCCGTATCATCAGGACAAGTACCCGGGCGGCATTTTTCTTAAGTCCAATGTCCCAGAATAACCCTGCAATTTCCTCTTCCCCTTTTGAAAATTTTAAGGATGTATTATTTTTGACCATAGTATGCCTTAGTAAGATATGACTGAATACTATATCACATCAAAGATATAACTTCGCATTGTTCACAGCTGGATCATCTTCCATATATGCACGCAGGGTAAAGGCAGATTTGGTACCTGGTATGAGCGCACTATAAACATTAGTACCCAGCCTGCTCCTCCCTGTCCCATCTCTTAATCCCAAGCCTGATTAATCCGCAGGATGGTACCAGTAATAAAAGCCCTGCAAGGCCATACCAGGGACTGATAACAGTCAGGGAGCCGAATACCGATAAAGCAAGCCCGATGAGCAGGAAATACATTATCATCACCCTGACATTATACACAAGCACGGCTGGTGAAAGACCTGTCAGCCATATGGATACCGAAAGAACATAATATGACACAGATATGGTCAGTGCAATTACAGGCAGGAGGTAAATCCACTCTCCGGAGATGATTGTGATCCCTGTGATAAAGACAAGAGGAATCGACTGGAGAGCTGAGAAGGAGATTATCTTGCTTATGATAACATCCCTGACAGATATTGGAAATAGTGCATATATGCTGAACGAGTCAAACATGCACAGCCAGGTGTACATGGTTGATGCTACAATTCCGGTGATGATAGCGAAGGTAAGGAGCAGATGTATCTTTAATAAATATCCATCAAGCAGGGAGAGGAAGAACCAGATGATTACCAGGGGGACGAAGAATGAAAAGATCGTCTGACCAAGGATACTTCCTGACCGCCAGAGATCGATTATGTCCTTTGCAGCAAGGGCCGGGCCTGGAAGGAATGACAACCGCCTGGTAAGTGATTTCATCCGGTTTTTAAAAGTTTTTGTCCCGGTCTGTACATCAGGGGAGAACAGGAGAAGGGCTGATATAAATGGAACCAGGAAGAGCACGATACCGGCAAGAAGGATATCCCAGGAAAAGCTGTAAAAGAGTATGACTGGCGGGAATAACAATGCCGGGTTGGAACCGGTTAAGATGAACCAGCCAAGGAATATAATGCCTGCAATACCCAGGAAGATGAATAATGCCCTTACCGATCTGCCATGGAGGGTTGAGAGGAAGAATACTCCTGACATGCCGGTCATGAAAGAGAGAGTAAGTGTCAGGAGGATTATTGCCGGATAATAAACCGGGATGCCTGTAAGTAAGGAACCAAGGAAAAAACCTGCTCCAAGGGGGAGGATCCAGAGGATAAAATAATACAGTAAATCCTTAATTACAAATATGGTAAATATTCTTTTCGGGCTTAAAGGAAGGGTTCGTGCAGAAAAAGCAAGAAGGCTTGCCTGGCCAAACCGCCTGTTCATCACCTCATTTCCCATAAGACCAAAAGCACCGACCATAAGCCCAAGCATGAGATATTGTGCATGAATAAGGATTACAAGATCACCAGTCGGAAATGACTCCTGTATCAGGGGAAGAAGAAAAGTTCCCATGAAAGCAATGGCACAGATCATCACCGGAAAAAGGGCAAAGTTCAGGCTGCCAAACATGGTTGAATGAACACGCCATTCTTCCTTCATCATGTTGAGGAAAAGTCCTGCCATGGCTATTTCCTGACCAGTGAGAGGAAGAGATCTGACAGATGACGACC
>JAAYPD010000050.1 GCA_012520015.1 Methanomicrobiales archaeon | reverse complement strand
GTTTTGACACGCCAAATGCAACCCAGGGATTTTTCAGGAGGGCATCCTCAATAACTCCGATCTCACCTTTTTCCATAGCAAAAGAGACCTGGTCAGGATTAGTAACCCTGGCAAACCGTGATACCGTAACCCATGGAACTCCACCTGGCGTGGCGACACAAAGATGGCATCCCATCAGTTCAATCCATCCTTTCATCCGTTCAGTCAGAACAATTGCCATTATTTTCACCTCACTGGATCCGTTCCCCTGTTTTTCCTTTTTCAATTGAGTAAATCTCCTCTACCTGGAGGACAACAACACCCCGCTGGGCCGGTTTTGGAAATACAATGTCTGGCGGGACCTCTTTTGGTGGTTCAAGTGCTGCCCAGTCTCCCCACTTGTCCAGGATCTCCTTTGCATTCGCACCGTACCAGTCAAAATCCAGTGGAAAACCATACTCGATGTCTATCGCTTTTCCTTTAAAGACCCAGTCTCTCCCGGCATCAAGCGGGTGACAGATTGCAATGCTGCATTCAGGGTTCTCCTTAAGGTTCATCTTGGTCTTGAGGAGGAACATATCTGAGATCAGGATCTTGTCATCACCATGGGTTGCAACAAACCTCATTGCTGCAATGTTCGGTTTTCCGTCAATGCTGCTCGTCGCCATGTAGATAAGGCTGCCTCCTTTTCCCGGGACACGCAAGGCGTCTTTCATCTCGTCGGTAAACTTAACCATTTGAATTATCTCCTTTTTATGAGTACTATGCATATCGACAAAAAAAATTATCGTTTTTGCATTTTACTTCACAGGGTATCCGAAGGCTGCGGTCCCTGCCTTGCCAAGGTCCTCGTTTAGAGCCAATTTCACAAGCTGTGTGATGTAATATGGTGTCAGTTTCATCTCTTTGCAGGTCATCCGCATCACCGAGATACAAGCAGGGCAGATAAAACAGTAACCTTCCGCACCAGCATCAATGGCGTCCTGGATATTCATGTGCTGAAATTTCATGGCCCTGTCATGCTGAGTGTGAAAGATACTGCAACAGCAGCAAAGACGGTTATCTCCCGTGTACTTTCTCTTCTCCTCTACACATGTAACACCGATAAGCTTTAAGATCTCCTCCAGCCAGTCTTTCCAGATCTCCCCTTCTTTTGGAGCGTACCTGGTTGTGCACCCTCCCTGGTAAGCAATCTTCATGTCAAGCGGGGTGATCTTTTCTTTATGATCCCTAAGCCAGTTCCTGATATATTCAAGGATATGAACCGGCCTGAAAGGAACTTCAACCCGTTGCTGGATTGCAACCGTTGTCAGAACATTATAGCAGGCATCATGGGTGAATACGATCTCTGACACCCCAAACTCTTTTGCAGCATTGGTGAGATTTTCCACGAATGTTGAAAGGAACTCATATGGCCTTGACCCGCGTCCAAGATGCGTCTCGGTAAAACCACAACAGTAATCTCCTCCACCGATGAGAGTGGTGTCATCAAACATCATGCCAGTCAGAAATTCCTGCTGTGGAACAACCTCATAAATTCCACAAAGTGATATGAGCGCCCCGCCCGGCTTTCCAGGTCTTACGATCTTTGGTTTGATAAGCCAGTCTGATGCAGGTTTTGCATCTTTCGGAATACCAAGAACCTGGGTCTGTTCCTGTCTCCACAGGATGAGATCCCATGGATTTGCACCAAGCGGACAATATTCGTTGCAGGCAGCGCAGGTGATACATTCTTTTAGTATCGGTGCCATCTCACCTTTGATAAGTGATCTTATCTGCTCTTTGGCCTCTTTTTCATCGTACGAGACATAAGGGCACCTTGTCAGACATTCCCCCCTGCACCGGGAAAAATCACATTTGGATGCATCAAATCCCATATGATTGAATTGTTGTCCAGAAAGAAAAGTGCTGTTCTTTACCAAATGGTATGAAAACCTATCTATTGATATGGGATGGTGAGAAAAATGTTTTTTTGATTTGCATCAATCGCCGTTGAGACCAGTGTATCACTGGAAAAGGTTATGGCTGAGTCATCTGAGGTCAGGGACCGGTCAGTCAGGCTGAAGGAAGATCTTGCAGAATTCAAGCTCTGACAACTCTCTAAAAGGCAGGCGTTACAGCCATTTTTGAGTGGTGCGTGCTGCCTCTGCTCCCCAGTCTGTCTGGGAGTATAATCATTATCCCACCGATCACCACGCAGCCCTTTTTAATGACAATCAGGTTGATTCCGGCATCTGGAACGTTCCGTTGAAAAAAATTATGAGGTTTTTATCCAGTCTGCAATCCAGTCACCAACCCCACTGGTGCTGGCTGAGCCGCCCATATCCCTTGTTACCATTTTTTCATGGATAGAGGCTTCAATACCCTGCAGGACCCTGTCCGCCGCAGCCTTTTCACCCAGGTGTTCAAGGAGCATGGAACCGGCCCATATGGTTGCAAGTGGATTTGCAATGTTCTGACCCTTGTATTTTGGTGCAGATCCATGGATGGGTTCAAACATGCTGGTCCCGGTTGGGTTGATGTTCCCACCAGGGGCAAGGCCGAGTCCTCCCTGGATCATGGCACCAAGGTCGGTGATGATGTCTCCGAACATGTTCGGCGTCACGACAACGTCGAACCACTCAGGGTTTTTGACAAACCACATGGTGATGGCATCAACAAAGGTGAACTCGTGTGCAGTTCCCGGGTACTTCTCTGCAGTCTCGAGAAAAACATCCCGCCAGAGACCATACACGTCTGACAGGACATTTGCCTTGTCCACCGAGGTGACCTTCTTCTTTCTGTCCTGAGCCATGTCAAATGCATAGGATATGACCCTGCTTGCACCTTCGCGTGTGATGACTCCTATCTGGTAAGCCAGTTCATCTGAATCGGTCTCGACATCAAGTCCGAATTTTACCGAATAGATATCCCGTCTGACTTCAAGGGTCTTTTTCTCATGGCCCTTCAGCCGGGAACCTATGCCTACATAAAAATCCTCTGTATTCTCCCTGACAACAACAAAATCGATATCTTCAGGTCTTTTGTTTGCAAGAGGGGTCTCCACTCCGGCAAGCATCCGGATTGGCCGGAGGTTAATATACTGGTCAAAGTAAAACCGGAGATTGAGAAGGATACCTTTCTCCAGGATGCCTGGTTTTACCCTGTCATCACCGATGGCGCCAAAATAGATGGCCTTGTACTTCTCCAGGTCCTTAAGATCATCCTCAGTCAGCAGTTCTCCGGTCGAGAGGTACCTGTCCGCCCCGATATCAAAGCCTGTCCATTCGATATCAAACCCAAACTTTTCACCAGCAGCCTCCAGAACGACCTTTCCTGATTCGATGATCTCAGGCCCGATACCGTCTCCACCGATAACCGCTACTTTATGCACAAGTCTTCACTCCTGATCGTCTTTGCATAGGCAACAAGCCCTCCGGTGTCGATGATACGTCTGAGAAATTCAGGAACCGGTTCAGTGGGCAGTATCTTGCCCGATACATCAAGGTATCCCTTATCCAGGTGGGGTACGACCTTATCTGTTTCACTGATCTCCTGTGCACGGGGACATATGACCGGTAACAGACCGACGTTGATACTGTTCCGGTAAAAGATCCTTGCAAAGGACTCTGCAACCACCATCACAATCCCGGCTCCTGCCAGGGCCAGGGGTGCATGCTCCCGTGATGATCCGCATCCGAAGTTTCTGCCTGCAACTATGATATCCCCTTGTTTTGCCTGCATTGAGAACTCATCCCTGGTTCCTTCAAAGGCATGGGTTGCCAGCTCTGCTGGATCATTTATGGTCAGAAACCTGCCTGGAATGATGGCATCTGTATCTATATTATCGCCAAATCTCCATACCTGCATCATCGCACCTCCCGTGGATCGGTGATCTCTCCCCGGATGGCTGTTGCAGCAGCAGTTGCGGCCGATCCAAGGTATACTTTTCCTTCCACTGATCCCTGTCTTCCCCGGAAGTTCCGGTTGGAGGTTGAGAAGGAGACCTCTCCTGATGCGATAAGACCAAAGGAACCTCCCATACAGGGGCCACAGCATGGTGCCTCGACAAGTGCCCCGGCCCTGACAAACTGCTCGATTAGTCCGGCCTGCAGAGCCTTCAGGTACTCAGTCCTTGATGCAGGTATGACAAGAACCCTGACATCGTCTGAGAACTTCCTGTCCCCAAGGACTTCCCCGGCTTCCTGCAGGTCTTCAAACCGTCCGTTTGTGCATGAACCGATGAAGACCTGGTCAACAACTGTTCCGGCGACCTCAGTCACATCAACTACCTGGTCAACATTGTGGGGAACGGCAACTTGTGGGACAAGGTCAGTGACATCATAATCATGCCATGATGCATACACGGCATCAGGATCGCTGGCCAGGTTCTCATCTCTCCATGCCCCTCTGCCTGACAAGTACTCCCTTGTCACCTGGTCAGGAGGAACAATCCCTGCCTTTCCACCCATCCCGATTGCCATGTTGCAGCAGGTCATACGCCCTGCCATGTTCATCGAACTTATGGTATCTCCTGTAAACTCAACCGTTTTGTAGGTTGCACCATCAACGGTGATCTCCTTTATAATGTTGAGGATGAGATCCTTTGCCCCGACCCTCTTCTGGAATCTGCCGGTAACATGAGCCCTGATACTCTCCGGGACCCGGAAGTAGAGGCATCCGTACCGGAGTGCAAACCCCATGTCTGTAGATCCCACGCCGGTCGCGAATGCCCCGGCTGCACCATACATGCAGGTATGTGAATCACTTCCGATGACGATATCACCTGGGGAAACCCGGCCCTTTTCCAGGGTTACCTGGTGACAGACCCCTTCCTTTATGTCGTAATTGTGGATGCCCTGCTCTTTTGCAAAGATCCGCATCTTCTTTTGGATCTCGGCAGCATTGAGTGAGTCGGCTGGCACCTGGTGATCAAAAAGCATGATGATCTTTGCAGGATCAAAGACCTTTTCACCACCCATCTCGTAAAACTTCTCAATGGCAAGCGGACCGGTGATATCATGTATCATGGCCCCGCTGACTGGTGCCATAACCACTTCGCCTGCCTTTACCTCTCTGCCACACCTGGCGGAGAATATCTTTTCAGTGATTGTTCCTGCCATTCCGGTACACCATATTTAATGCGT
>JAAYPD010000049.1 GCA_012520015.1 Methanomicrobiales archaeon | reverse complement strand
GCTTTACCGATGGCTGTTCAAAACTCAGGACCGCAATATCAGCGGCACGCATTGCCCTGAGATCATTGATGGAGTCACCGACCATCACAACAATGTCATATTGCTGCTTTAAATCAAGAATAATCTTCTCTTTTATCGCCGGGGTCGCAACACCAAACACCCTGTCACGCGGTATCCCCAGATAATCTGCCATGCGTTCAAGTTTGGCCTCCCGGTCCCCTGATGCGATATATGTAAATACACCCATCTGATGCAGACCGGTTATTGTCTTCTTTGCCCCCTGAAAAGGTGTTCCTCCTGCCGTTACACAAAACTCTATCATTTTGTGTCCGGTATGGACAATGAGCCCGTTATTTAATGCAACGATCTCCCTGCCTTTAATTTCAGGCCAGATGATCCGCATACACTCCTGCATGTCCCCAAGTGTTGCGTTCTTGTCATCACGCAGAATGGCTTTTACTGTCTCTCTTTCAACAACCCTCCTGGTACAGGATATTCCAAATGCAATACAACGCTCTCTTAAATAGTCTGATACCAGGGTTTCCGGAGGAGCCTTCATGAAATCCCTGGTATGACCATGAAGGACACATAAAACACGATCTGGATCTGCAAAGGTGAGCATCGTAGTCTCGATGTCCATAAGCAGCTCACCAGACTGAACATCTTTCACGACACGGTAGGTTCTGAGCAGGGTTCCTGCACTGTCAAACACAACAGCTACTTGCATGGAGGCTCTATGATAGTACTGAATGTATGCAGATAATACCATTTGACAGGCATTGCATTAAGTAAATAAAGGTAATTCTGAGGAAAAAAGGAGTATAAAAGCTATGAACCTTGAGGAGACTGCCAGGAAGATAAGGACCATGGAGATAAGGGGCGCGGGCAGGATAGCCAGGCATGCAGCAAAGGCGCTGTATACACATTCCATGGAAGGTGAAAGTTCGGATCTCGCCAGTTACTGCCAGAGGATGAATGAGGCTGCAGATCTTCTGATCTCAACAAGACCTACTGCTGTGTCTCTTCCAAACGCGATAAACCTGGTCATGAAACCTCTCAAATATGAGACTGACGTCCTGTCTGCCAGGCAAAACCTTGAAGAGAGGGCAATGGCATTTGTAAAAAGGTCTGAAGAGGCAGTCTCAAGGATCGGAACCATCGGGGCCAGGCATATCAGGGATGGTGATGTGATTCTCACTCATTGCAACTCTGAAGCTGCGCTGTCATGTATTCTCAAAGCTCATAAGCAGGGCATGAACATCGAAGTATACGCAACAGAAGTAAGACCAAGGAACCAGGGGCATATTACAGCAAAGACATTGTCTGATGCAGGAGTGAGGACGAACTTTATCGTTGATTCTGCTGCCAGGTATTTCATGAAAGAGGTAGATCTCTGTATAACCGGTGCGGACGCGATAACTGTCAATGGTTCGGTCATCAACAAGATTGGAACATCACAGATAGCCCTTGCGGCCCATGAGGCAAGGGTAAGCTTCCTGGTTGCGGCGGAGACATACAAGTTCGCTCCCTGTACCATCCTTGGAGAACGAATCCTTATTGAAGAGCGTTCACCGGACGAGATCCTTTCACCGGAGATGAGAGGAACGCTACCTAATGTGACGGTTAGAAACCCGACTTTTGACATCACACCAGCTGATTATGTTGATCTTATCATAACTGAGGCAGGAGTTTATCCTCCGGAGATGGCATATACAGTCATCAGGGAGCAGCTTCACTGGGATAACGAAGACATGATATCAGATCTCCCTTATTGCGAGGAAGAATAAAATGGCAGACATTGCTGCAACATATTATTTTCGGCCAAAAGAAGGCGTAAGCCCTGAATGGGCTGCGCAGGCAATAGCAGAAGAACAGACCACAGGAACCTGGACTGACATCTCAACAAGGCAAAGTTATGTCCGTTATCTTGATGGAGAGATTGGAGAGATCAAACCCCATGGCGCAGGATATACCTGTACTATCAGGTACCCGGCAGAGATCTTTGAACCTGGAAACGTTCCCCAGTACCTCTCAGTCTTTGCAGGAAACCTCTTTGGACTCTCGCGCATCGCAGCAGTAAGGCTGCTGGACATATCATTTTCCCAGGACATTGTCCCATTCAAAGGGCCGAAGTTTGGCATAGACGGTATCAGGAAGCTTGCAGGAACAGTGGACAGGCCGCATGTCGGGACTATTATTAAGCCCAAGGTAGGGCTGAACCCGGCAGATACGGCCGAAGTCGCATATGAGGCCGCAACAGGTGGAGTGGATCTCATAAAAGATGATGAGACCCTGACAGATCAGAAGTTCTGCCCGCTTGGAGAGCGCCTCCCTCTCATCATGGAACATCTTGACAGGGTAAAGAGCGAGACAGGACGAAATGTCCTTTATGCCGTAAATATCTCGACCGCTGGAGACAGGATCGTTGAAAGGGCACGTGAAGCTGTAAGGATGGGCGCTAACATGCTCATGATCGATGTCATCGTCTGCGGGTTTGATGCAGTAAGGGCGGTTGCAGAGGACCCTGGAATCAACATCCCGATTCATGTTCACCGGACCATGCATGCTGCAATTACCAGGAACCCTGAACATGGAATTGCAATGAGGCCACTCTGCCGCCTGGTCAGGATGCTTGGAGGAGACCAGTTGCACACAGGCACGGTATCAGGGAAGATGGAACATGATGTCACAGAGCTGCGCGGAGACAATCTTGCCCTTACCGAACCTTTCTTCGATCTTAAACAGACATTTCCCGTTGCCTCTGGCGGGCTGCACCCTGGCGGAGTTCATAAAGAGGTCAGCATGCTTGGAAGAGACATCATTCTCCAGGCAGGCGGTGGAATTCATGGCCACCCTGACGGGACAAGAGCAGGGGCCATGGCGATGCGCCAGGCGGTGGATGCAGCCGTATTGGGAATCCCTCCTGCGACATATGCTATGGATCACCCTGAGCTGAAACGGGCACTGGATAAATGGGGAATTGCATAACTGATCTACATGGAAATACCATTTGTCAAGCTTCACGGTAACGGGAATGACTTCATCCTGATCGATGAATATGAAGGGGAGAGGATTCCTGATGATTTAAAGGCACATTTTGCAGCGGTGTACTGTGACCGGAAGTTTGGAATCGGAGGGGATGGTGTGCTGTTTCTACTGAAATCCGGGGATGGAATCAGGATGCGCCTCTTACAGCCTGACGAGAGTGAAGCAGAGATGTGTGGAAACGGTATCAGGTGCCTTGCAAAATATGCATTTGATAAAGGGTATGTCAAAAGCCCATGTACCATACAGACACTTGCAGGCCCTGTAAATCTTAAGATGGAGTATGATGAGGACGGAGACTTCATGGCCGAAGTGGAGATGGTGCCGCCGGTATATGACAGCCCTGGCATACCTGCAAAAGGGAAGGGGGATTTCCACGAGATAATTAGCGGCTATGAGGTCTTTGCAGTAAATACCGGGGTCCCTCATGCAGTCGTCTTTGTCAGGGATCTTGAGATGGTTGACATTGTAAAAGCAGCTCTTCCAATCAGGAACAGCCAGTTCTTCCCTTCAGGTGTAAATGTGAATTTTGTTGCAGTAACCGGGGAAAATTCAATTGCAATCCGAACATTTGAGCGTGGAGTCGAGGGAGAGACCCTCTCCTGCGGCACTGGGGCAACAGCCTCTGCCGCCATCTCTCACCGGCTGTCAAAAACCGGTCACATTGTTGAGGTGGAGACTCTTGGCGGACCTCTTACAATAACCATCAACAACGGTGCTTTCATGAAAG
>JAAYPD010000048.1 GCA_012520015.1 Methanomicrobiales archaeon | reverse complement strand
AGCGGCTTTTACACAAGAAATGCCATATTGAGCTGCTATGAGGTAATTGATGTAATCCACATCTGATGGTTGTTTCGTTACAGGCACGTATATTATTGGTGTTATCAATATATATGGATCTTACTACAATAAAAGTAACTGTGTAACTCCTATCATATATGGGCTGGAAATGGCGACTATGGGAAAAACATGGATCCCCAATGACTTCGGCAAAAATCTACATCCATTGAATATATCAACTAAAGAAGTAATTTTAGCCTGATATCTTAATATTTTTGTTTATAAATTTATGGTGTAAGTTATCACTGAATAGTAACTAAGATACATTCAAATTGAAAACTCACCCTTCATTTATTACTGTACTCTAAATCTGCCAACCTTGTGAGAGAACTTGACATTTTAAAGGTAATATTGTCGCCCCTGTAATAAAATACCAGGAGAAATTGTTTCAGGGTTATCGTGCTTCATATTTTTTGATAACCGTAATAAGTCTGTTTATCACATCCTGGTGAAGATCCTTGACCTTTCTTGATGCAATCTCGTGAATTTTCTTCTGCGTAAGATCAGCTTCTTTTCCAAGTTGAGTCTGTGTTACTACCTTTTTTGCAGTCAGGGCATTAATCCGGTCTGAGATCTCCTGAGGTATCTCAACAAGACCTTCAATTACTGGTTTTGATGCAGCTTTTACATCAGAAATTTTTCCCTTTGCAGTTGAGCCAATTGTTTTTACTGTGTCTTTTGCATGAACTTTTGGTTTAGGTTTAACAGGTGCAGACATTGTTTTTACATTGGATTTAACCAGTTTTTTGATCTCTTTCACTTCTGCATCCAGTGATTGGATCATCTTCTCCATATCCTGTATCTGTTTTGCCTGCACGTCAATGATCTGCTGAAGATTTACATCAGAAGAGGCATCTTTCAAATTATGAGTTCCTGACCTTGTCCCCTTGGAGACTGGTTTGTTTGTCGTCGTTTTTTTGGAAACGGGTTTTATGACCAATGTTTTCCCCCCTGAGTCTAATGACGTATAATTGTGTAGTTTAAGATTTCTTAAACATTGCGGGCATTGAATGATGGATGCCACATATACATCAATGCAGACTTACCAGATAATAGAACGTGATATTTTATAATTTTTTAGCAGGTAAGACACCTTCAGAGTATGTTCGATGAATAATGAAGATCGGCTCTATTTACCGATAATTTATGGATAATTGATAACTATCACATAACAATTTGAAGTTGTATGGAGTAGAAAACTGTCAGGCACAGAAAAGCAATTATTCAATGGAATCTTATTGGTTGCCCATTACGAAGATAATTAAGGCTTGAAATGAACAACTTTTTAAATGGTGTTGCTCCGGATAATGCTCAATGGCGGATCACATAAGCAGGAATTTCAGAGTATCTTCAGAACCCGAAATATGCGCTATAATTTTGCATGAAAACCTTTTTTTCATTGGGCAGGCTTGAGGCGAAGCCTCATAAGGGTTTTTTTGGAAGTCCATCTGCGTAACTCCTAATTCACTAATGAGGTGCCGCATCCGGAAGAAATTTTCCTCACTTGATTTTGCAAACAATAAAAGTAATATTTAACACCAATTTTAATTTTCGTGTAATAATCATTGGATCTCAGTCGTTAACTGATATAGATGAATTTTTTTTAGTCAGTCTGAATAGTAACAACGAAAAAATGGTCAGGCGGGGACAAATTTTGTCCCATAAAAGATTGCGCCGCTGGATCCTTCCTCTCCCAGTTTTCTAAAGACCCTTTTTACCGGCATGCCGATGTATACCTTGTCAATGTCGCAGACCAGGTGAGTAGTAAGTCGTGAGCCTTCGTCCAGCTCGATGATTGCCAGCACATATGGAGTTAAGAGTTTGAAATTTCCTGATGAACTCCTGATGATGGAAAAAGTTACAACTTTTCCTGTTCCTTTGAACTGGTGTTCGACAATCTTTCCATCCCTTCTGCACACAGGGCAAAATCCACGGGGCGGGTAGAAATATTTCCCACAGACAGTGCACTGGTTTCCAATCAGGTTATACCGGTTCTGCTGTTTTCTCCAGAATCGTGCAACTGACATCTTATTTCCTCCCGAATATGTGGCATACAACCGTTGCTCCAGTGCCACCAACATTGTGTGTCATTCCAATATCAGTATCCACCTGCCTTCCTTTTGCATCACCGCGGAGCTGTTTTACCGTTTCATATACCTGTTTGATTCCGGTTGCTCCTACAGGATGACCACATGCCTTCAGGCCCCCGCTTGGGTTGACCGGTATTTTTCCTCCGATTGCTGTCTGCCCTTCTTCGGTCAGTCTCCCAGCTTCACCCTTTTTGCAAAAACCGAGATCCTCAATTGCACAGATCTCCGCGATGGTGAAACAATCATGCACTTCAACAAATCCAATATCTTTCCGCTCAATCCCGGCCATTTTAAAAGCCCTGTTCCCAGCAGCCACGGTTGCATCAAGGGTGGAGATATCTTTTCTGTCATGAAGAGCAATGGTGCTTGATGCCTGTCCTGAACCGAGAACTTTGATTGGAGTATCAGTAAATTCCCGTGCCCTTTCGAGGGGGGCAAGGATCACTGCTGCCGCCCCGTCGGTTACAGGTGAACAGTCAAAAAGCCTGAGCGGATCTGCAACAAGAGTTGAATTGATGACGGTATCGAGGGTAATGGCTTTTCTGAACTGGGCGTTGGGATTTTTTGCACCATTGTCGTGGTTTTTAACCGCTACCTGTGCAAGTTGTTCCCTGGTAAGGCCATACCTGTGCATGTAATCGGTTGCGATCATTGCATACAGGCCAGGGAATGTAATCCCGGCTATTCCTTCCCATTCTCTGTCTGCCGCGGCTGCAAGAACGTCGGTGGTGACTTCAGTGCCCACATCGGTCATCTTTTCAACGCCTGCTGCAACCACTATATCTGACATACCCGAAGCAACTGCGGTGTAGGCCTGCCTGAATGAAAGACCTCCTGATGCACAGGCGGCCTCTACACGGGTTGCCGGTATATTATCGGTTGCAAGACCTGCATAATCTGCTATCAGGGCGCCGATATGTTCCTGTTCCACGAATCTGCCGGCACTCATGTTGCCGACAAAAATTTCGTCGATCTTTTCACCAGAGAGATTTGCATCTTCAAGGGCCAGAGCACCTGCCTCGACAAAGAGGTTACGAAATGATGACTCCCATTTCTCTCCGAATTTTGTACAGCCTACGCCAATTACTGCAACTTCTCTCATTCCATCATCACCACTTTCCCTTTGTGCTTTGCATAGACTGCATAATCCACTATCTTCTTATCTGCAAGAAGATCTGATACTGTCGGTGCTGCATCACGGTTAAAGAGGTCAGAGTTGATGACATCTGTAACGGTGATATCAAATGAGTCACTTCCTGAACCTGATCCATATGATGTCATAAAGATCCTGTCTCCGGGTTTTGCGATATCCAGCACTGCTGAAAGTCCGACCATTGAGGCACCTGAGTAAGTATTTCCAAGGTAAGTGACAGCAAGGCCGGGTTTAATCTGCTCCATGGAAAACCCGAGCATTGATGCTGCCTGGGTTGGAAACTTCCCATTTGGCTGGTGAAACACTGCATAAGTGTAATCAGATGGTTTTGTTCCCATCTTTTCCAGCATCATCTTTGAAGCTCCAATAACATGTTTAAAGTATGCCGGTTCTCCGGTAAACCTGCCGCCATGGCGGGGATAAGGTTTGTTCTCACGTCTCCAGAAGTCAGGCGTGTCGGTTGTAAATGAGCAGGTATGATTAATCTCTGCAATTGGATCATCATTTCCTATGATAAGAGCCGCACCTCCAGCAGCCGCTGTGTATTCCAGTGCATCACCAGGTTCTCCCTGTGCCACGTCGGCACCGACCGCGACTGCACAGTTTACCATTCCGGATTTTACCAGACCCATCGAGGTCTGAACTGCTGCAGTTCCTGCTTTACAGGCAAATTCATAATCTGCAGCAGTCATGACCGGAGTCGCACCAATTGCCTCTCCGACGGTGACTGCCGTAGGTTTCACCGCGTAGGGATGAGATTCTGATCCTACATATACCGCTCCGATATCTGCTGGATCGACCTTTCTTCTTGCCATTGCAGCACGTGCAGCCTCAACAGAGATGGTGATAGTATCTTCATCCATGTCAGGCAGTGCCTTTTCAAAGACACCAAGACCACGTGCAATTTCAGTTCCATTTGCGCCCCATACCCGGGCAATTTCTTCTATTTTGATACGGTATCGTGGGATATACGCACCGTACGAGATGATTCCTACCATTTTTCTTCCCTCAGTCTCTCCACGATATCTTCGATGCCCAGTGTTGTGCACATTATGGTGATGTTATCTTTCTCGGCCATTTTTGGCACAATTGGATGCACATCACCTGGTTTGATTCCATGGAGCACTACGCACCGGGGCTTGAAGGGAGTAACACGAATAGCCACCATAGGAGACTTTCCATTAGAAACTCCGGTGAAAATAAGCGCCCGCTCGGTGCTCCAGCCATAAATCCTGTTAAATTCGCTTGCGGTAAGGTTCATGATTGCCCGGAGGCTGTCAATCACTGTGTATCCATAAACACTTAGGTGTATAGGGCCCGTGATTATATCGGCATCGATAGCATTGGCGAATATTGACAGGGTGATGGGACTTTTGTAATCATGCAGATCATATATTACTCCGTCCCCCATTTCGGCAAAGAGAAGCGATGCATATTTATGAATATACTTGCCTCCTTTTGCTTCATCAATGGCAAGAATGCTGTCAACAATTCGGCCTATGATGGCCGTGCCCGGACTTTTCCTCCTTCCGCTTTCGTAATCGCTGATGACAGATGGTGATACACCAAGGTGCTCGGAGAGCTGACCCTGAGATATGTCAAAGCTCAGCCGCCATTTTTTCAGGGTTTTTCCCGGAGAATCCGAGAGTGTTATCTCCCCCGCCATCTTCTCTGCGAGTCGATGGCGAAGTCCCGATTCCATGTTAGTACACTATGATGCAGAGGAGTTAAATAATTAACGAAGAGTGGTTCGACAAAGAGCGTAAGCCACTGACTGACTGATTTCCTTATCGTTTCACTTTTTACAATAAATCCTTTTCAATCTTCCTGGCTGGTTATTTGACCGTTTGATAGATCTAATTTTTATTTTATCTTTCAACAAGGTTTATTTTTTAAGAGAACCATATACGAACTTGTCTGTCGTTCAGACATGAGGGGATGAATATGGCACTCATCAGACGCGACCCGCTCAATCTGTTCAGGAATGAATTGGACAGCATGTTTGCCGAGATGGAGAACCGGTTTCAGTCTTTTCTTCCTACTTTTCCTGCGTATTCTCAGAGCGGAAGGGAACTGGCCCCGGTTTTCTCCGGTGGATTTACTGTTGATGTAAAACAGCAGGATGACCAGATCATTGCAAAAGCCGATTTACCCGGATGCAATAAAGAGAATGTAAAAATCCGACTTATCAGACCTAACCTTCTGCAGATATCATGTGAACGGATTGATGAAAAGGAACAGGAAGAGAAGGATTATTTCATTCGCGAACGCTTTTATGGTTCGGTATGTCGTAGTGTTCCACTTCCTGCAGATGTGGCAGAGGAAGGGGCCCAGGCTTCGTTTAATAACGGGGTGCTGGAGATAAAATTAAAAATGACGGGAAAGGAATCCGGAGGAGATATTCCAATCCTCTAATCTCCTTTTTCATTTCTCTTATAGAGGTTTACCTGGCTGAACCTGGTGAATTGATGCATTAATAATGGCAGATAATGGCAGTGCCGGCGACATTATCTCCGGTAATGTTGTTATGTCTTTTCAGGTTATTTAAAACCCAAGTTGTGAAGGTATCTTCTTTGCCTTTTCTTCTTCACCTTTTGGAACTGGAATAGTTATCTTAAATGTTTCGTATATCTTCGCCCCGGTGAGCTGGTGAAAACTGAATATTAGAACCGGCTCAGTTCTTTCAAGGTACGATACCCCTGTAATACCTAATAAAAAACCGGAGTACGGGTATACTGTCCCTTCATAGACAAGCCCTTTTGTACTGATCCATGCTTCGGGAGGCATTTTTTCTTTCCTGTCCCTGATAAATCCTGGTGCAAGTTTTGCAACAAAAAAGAGCAGAATTGCAATTCCCAGAAGAGTAAGACCTGTCTCAAACCCTCCATCCTGGATAAATATGATAAAAAACAGGGCTAAAAAAATTAGCATTCCGTCAGTGATGATCAAAAGGGCGGTATTTCTATTTTTATGCTCTTCATATTCACGTTCAATAATTCTGCTATACAAGGCAGGATCATATGTCCAATGTGCAAGGAGTTTAGAGTCGGTTACAACGGCGTTAAAAACCTTTGCTCTTGGATAAAAGATGATACCCGCGATGGTAAGGGATGAGATGAAAAGAAAGAAACTGATGAACATCAATGCAAATCCGCCACCAAAGCCCTCAATCATTGTAAGTCCTATGAGAAACAGGACTAAAGAAAATCCTGCAAAAATGAGACAATGGATGATCCTTCGTTTATCGATGTTTTCCATGATAATCTGATGAGAAATAGGGGATATGGGTATTTATTTGTTTACCGGGGATGTATTCTTCCTATCAGAGATCGATGGCAAATCTTTCAAATAATGGTTCGGGATTTAATGAAAAGAGGAGCAGAACATGTCTGCTGAATTTTATAAACCCTTTTACTTTTACTTAGGTATCTGTATAGAATATCTACGCGCAAAAAAGGGTTTGACAAGAGTTACGGTTGTTTACCTTAAAAGCTGGTACCAGTTCAGACCATCTTTTCTGCAGCCATCTCAATGTCTTCTTCCTTGAGAGTTTTTCTTCCCGCATGAGCGGCAAGTTTGACTGCTTCTTTAACCAGTTTTCCAAGGAATTCCTCAGTCTTTGTAACAAGGATCTCTGAAGCGTCACTTCCAACGCGTTCAGCACCACTGTTTTTTGCAACTCGTACAACTGCTGCAATCGGTAAGTCTGCCATAGTTTTTACCTGAATATAAGTATAGTAGCACTCATATAAAAAAATTGCATTGAAAAAATTTTTTCATCCCGGCAGTATCTCCGAAAGAATCTGCAAATTTTCTGTCGATTCGAACGCCCTGTGTTATCAGGTTCGGGCTTCAGATAAAAACCCTTATAAGGCTTCGCCTCATCCCTGACCAAAGAAAAACTAAAATCATCTTCCATTCAAGCTTCTTTTTGGTAGTGCAGGTTTTTTTCTTTTTGGGATATAAAGCCCGGTAAAAAACTGACCCTGAATTGCCCTTGTAAGCTGGACTGCGACTTAGACCGCGAATGCAAAATTAACCAGCCGGGTAATTCGCTAACTACCAAATTTTGATAGTTATAACTGAAAATTACGAAATCGCTGCAGGTCTTGATCTCCACAAAAAAATTCATTGTGGCAACAATTCTCTCCATTAAAGAACTCAAAATCCAGCAATGATTTGAAAGAACAATGCAAGGGGTCCTTGCATTAAAGAATTGGATAATTGAACATAAATGTCAAGTGGTAGCCTGTGAATCGGCTAACAATTTTTGGTACCATATTTACGACAGTTTGTGTGATCATACAACTGTAATTGTCGGTAACGCGCATGACATGAAGGTCATGAATCATAAAAAGACGGATAAAATAGACTCTGAAATAATTGCAACCTTAGCCTTAAAAGGGATGATTAATCCATCTCGGGTAGTTCCCCGCCATCAACGCGATTTTCGAAATATTGTCCGAATGAGGCACTTCTTAGTTCGCAAGAGGACCGATCTTAAGAATCGCATCCATAATATCTTTGACAACGAAATGTTCCATTTGTCAAATGTGCTTACTGATGTTTTTGGAAAGTCAGGGCGAAAGATTATGGATGGAATT
>JAAYPD010000047.1 GCA_012520015.1 Methanomicrobiales archaeon | reverse complement strand
CTTTAGTCTCCTCAAGGGCGGCCTTGTCCCTGAAGATTCCTGCCCCGTTCCACATGGCCCGCTGAACCTCTCTTTTCACCTGGTCAGGCAGGACATCCCCGTCAAGAAAACCTTCAAGCATCCCGGCTGCATCAGAGACCTGGTCATCAGGGACATTTATCTCCCGTTCCATGGTTTTCCCGGCAGATTCTCCGGCCCTCATTCCAAAGACCTGTGTTTCTGCAAGGGCATTTCCACCAAGACGATTTGCACCATGCACTCCTCCTGCAACTTCACCGCAGGCAAAAAGGCATGGCAGGGTGGTCTGGCAGTACGTATCAATGCGAAGCCCGCCCATGATATGATGTGCGGTTGGGGCAACTTCCATAGGCTCAGTGCGGATATCAACTCCGTACTTCAGGAACTGTTCAAGCATGACCGGCAGTCTTTCTTCAATTCTCCTGGCAGGAAGATGTGTAACGTCAAGCCATACCCCGCCATGAGGGGTTCCACGCCCCTGCATTATCTCTGTTGCACAGGCCCGTGCCACCACGTCCCTGGTTGAGAGTTCCATCCGTTCAGGGTCGTACCTTGACATGAACCTCTCACCAAGGGAGTTTTTGAGAATACCGCCTTCTCCCCTTACCGCCTCGGTAACAAGCCTTCCACGTGCATCCCATGGGTATACTGCACCTGTCGGATGAAACTGGATCTGCTCCATATCGATAAGTTCTGCCCCTGCACGCCATCCCATCGCATATCCGTCGCCTGTTCCGCTCATGGAATTTGTAGAGATATCATATACACGTGTTCCGCCCCCGGTGGCAAGAACAGTGGCATCTGCAAGGAAACAATATAGCCTGCCTTTCTGGTCAAGACCAAGTGCACCGGCCACCCTGCCTTCGGATACGATAAGATCAAATGCGGCTATTTCATGACAGATACGGACCTTTGTATGAGAGAGTCGTTCCACCAGGGTAACCATGATTTCGTGCCCGGTGCGATCACCTGCATAACATGTCCGTGGAAAACACTGGCCACCAAATGGCCGCTGACAGATTGTGCAGGAATCAGTGACGTCAAACACCGCGCCCCAGGAGATGAGATCCTGCATACGGTAAGGGGCTTCTTTTGTCAGGACATGAACCAGGTCCTTGTCATTAAGGTACGCCCCGCCTTTCATGGTGTCGGCAAAGTGATCGGCGATGGTGTCTGCCTCGTTCATCACCGCATTATACCCTCCTTCAGCCATGATTGTGCATCCGCCTTTCCCGACAATGGTCCTGGAGACAAGAACGCAGGTCCCGTAACCGGATGCCTCAATGGCAGCCCTTACCCCTGCACCTCCACTCCCGATAACCAGAACATGGGATCGGATGATCTCCTGAATCTGCATTATATACAGGTCACTATCAGAATGTCTTTGATGTTTTGGTAGATCTGTCCTGTCAGCTGTTCCACCTGCAGCATCCCTTTTGAGAAAAAACGATCTATATTTACGGAGAGTTGCACCTGCATGAAGCTCATCATGAAGTTTGGAGGCACTTCTGTCCAGAACGCAGAGTCGGTCAGAAGGGCTGTGGATATTGTATATGAACGGTATTCCAGGCAGGATCGCCTGGCAGTCGTAGTCTCTGCAAGACGCGGGGTTACTGACCGGCTGATCGCATGCGCAGAGTCTATGGTCACTTCACGGGATGCTGATGAAGTGGCAGATCTCGTCACGTACCTTACCGAAGGGCATCTTACAACCTTAAAAGAGGTGGCACCAGATTTTTATCCTGAAACCAGCGAGATAATCATAAGGCGCATAGAAAATCTTCGTGACTTTCTGCATGCGGTATACCATTTAAGAGAACTGACCGTAAGGTCCCGTGACTATATCACATCATTTGGTGAGCGGCTTAATGCACCTCTTATCAGTGCTGCATTTCGTCAGCGCGGGATTCCGTCCATGGTTCTTGACGGTTGCGAGGCCGGGATCTTAACAACTGAAAACCATGGTGATGCGATTGCCCTGCCGGCAGGTGAGGCGCGTATCAGATCACGACTTGAACCGGTCATTGAACATTCTGTCCCTGTCATCACAGGGTTTATGGGATGTACCGAGAAGGGCGTTGTCACCACCTTAGGCAGATCAGGTTCTGATTATTCTGCAACCATCATTGGAGCAGCCCTTGATGCGGATGAGATATGGATATGGACGGATGTTGACGGGATTATGACGACCGATCCACGCATGGTCCCGGAAGCACGGGTCATACCCAGGATATCTTATATCGAGGTCATGGAGCTCTCTTACTTTGGTGCAAAGGTCATGCACTCAAGGTCGATAGAACCTGCAATGCAGAAAGGAATTCCTGTTCTTGTAAAAAATGCAAATAATCCTGGCTACCCTGGAACTGTCATAGACGGCGGGGAAAAGAAGGATTCCAGGGTGGTGAAAGCCATAACTTATATTGACAAGGTAGCGGCTGTAACCATCACCGGTGCACAGATGGTAGGAAGGCCTGGTGTTGCAAGGCATATCTTCTCACTGCTTGCCGAACACCAGATCAATGTCATGATGATATCCCAGGGTTCATCTGAGGCAAATATTACGCTGGTTATAGAGGCAAACCAGGTGGCACTGGCAATGGAAGCATTGTTCCCGCTTAAGGAACGGTGCGTGTTCAGGGACATCACGGCAAATGAGAATGTCAGCGCCGTTGCCGTAGTCGGATCAGGCATGGCAGGTATGGCAGGGACTGCGGGCAGAACTTTCTCTGCACTTGGAAAGGCCGGAATTAACGTGATGATGATAACACAGGGTTCATCTGAGGTGAACATCTCGTTTATTGTCCGTCAGCAGGATGGACCTCGTGCGGTAAAGGTTTTGCATGATGAGTTTAATCTCATGAACGAAGAGGGATGAGCATGGAGCAGGATGCATACCGGGATGCCGGAGTTGATATTGATCTTGAAGCAGCAGCCGTGAAAAGCCTGGTGTCTGAGCTGACGTTCAGGAGGACAGACAAGTTTGCAATGGCGTCAGAGATCGGGCATTTTGCAGGGTTCATACCATTTGGCAGGCATGTTCTTGCATTGGCAGTGGACGGCGTCGGGACAAAGATGCTTGTTGCAGATGCATTAAAGGACTGGTCAACAGTCGGAATAGACTGCATCGCGATGAATGTCAATGATCTTTATGTCATGAACCTTGAACCGGTTGCTTTTGTTGATTATATTGCAACATCAGAGCTCTCGCATGAGCAGATGAAACAGATAGGAAAAGGCCTTAATGAAGGGGCAAGGCTTGCCAACCTCTCCATCCTTGGAGGGGAGACTGCGACACTTAAAGGCCTTGTAACCGGGCTTGACCTTGCCGGTGCATGCCTTGGAATCCAGGAGAAAGAGAAAGTCATAACCGGCTCTGCCATCATCCCAGGTGACTGTATTGCAGGTATCCCCTCTTCAGGTATTCACAGCAATGGCCTTACTCTTGCCCGAAGGATGGTCGAGGAACATGCGTCATATGACGAGCTTCTGCCATCTGGAACCACTCTTGGCGAAGAACTCCTGATACCTACCCGAATCTATGCCGATATTCTTCGCGTTTGCGCGGAGACGAATGTTCACGGGATGTGCCATATCACCGGTGGTGGCCTGTTAAACCTGAACCGGCTTGGAAAATTTGGGTTTGCACTTGACTCTCCCCTTCCTCCACAGGAGATATTTGTATGGATAGCAAAAGCCGGTCAGATATCAGAGCCGGAGATGTACCGGACCTTTAACATGGGGATGGGCTATGTGGTCATTCTGCCTGAAGAAGGGGTGAAGACAGTTCAGAAATATTTCCCTGATGCAAAAGTAGTCGGACATGTTATGTCCACACCTGGAATCAGCCTGAAAGGAGAGAAGTTATTCTGATTCTGGCAAATAATTCTCTTTTTTTGCTTTTTCAGAATGAATGAGTGAGTTGCCGTGTGGATCTTCAATGATGAGTGTCACACTCTCTTTTCCGCCCTGGATATTGGAGATCTTTTCTTTAAGGGTTATTGCCTTTCTTCGCTGCTCATCGTCACCATCGATCATAATTCCATCAAGGATTTTGTCAACCCTGAGAAGGACTCCCTCGACATTTGATACAAACCCCTCGCATGCAGGGCCTGGTTCTATCTCAACACCAAGTTCAGGGATGGTGATTTTTGCTGCACTGCTTCTGACCACCCTTGCAGCAAGGTCGTCCTCAGAGCACGCACAATAGACGTACCTGACAGGTTCACTTGTGGAGATATTCTGGACATCAGAGAACCTGTATCCACACTCAGGGCAGGAACAGGTTATAATCAGGATATCAGAAAAATAAGGAATGTTCTCAGTTTTATAATTCCAGTTAACCTCTTCTCCGCAGGCAGGGCAGGTCCCTTTTAGATCCTGTTCCAAGCTCAGGCACCGCCACCGATACGGTCTCGTGAGATCTTGACATTTTTTGGCGTGATGATCACGTATTGCTGGTCACCAAGGCCTACAATATCGCCGTCAACGTCCCTGGCCACCTGGTAAAAGTCTTTCATAACGCGCTCGTAATTAATCTTATCCATTTTCAGACGGGTAATGTCAACAATAACAATATTCCCGTCATATACCTGATCCTTGACGATCTGACTTTCCCGCAGGCCAGTAACCGTGGCGACCTTGACAAGAAGGGCTGGGTTTTCACTCAGTTCATAATCTTTCAGAGTAAGATCTTTATATTCGTCCGGGGAAGAGGTATCCTTGCTTCCGAAGAGAAGGTCGCGAAGTCCCATATAAGAACCTTTTCTGTCTGTTGTAATAAAGATACTGTTTTTTCAGGCCTGACAAACGTTCTTTCTTTCTTCAGAACTCAAGATTCCATATATCATCACCGACGTGATGCCATGTTCTGGCAACTTTGCCTTTCTCCTGCGCGAGAAGATCTGCCGCATCAAACAGTGCGATCCCAAGGGCCAGCGGCTTGCCATGGCGTTCATCTACGATCTGGACCGGTTTTCCTGAAACAACATCAGACGTTACATCAACGACGCCGGGCCGCATAATATCAGCACCATTGACAACATAAGGCACTGCCCCCATGTCTACTACTATCCTCTTCTGTGGAAACGGGCAGTTAACCGCGCCCCTGAGGCTTGGGAACAGGACTCCGTCTTTTTCAAGAATGAGAGGTTCTTTATCGACCAGGTAAAGCTGAACGTCCTGATTGGTCTCGATAACCTCGATCATCTTTCCCCGGAATTGTTCTGCTCCTTCTCCAATCTCCTCCCTGAGCCGCTCCAGTATTCCGCTTACCTGGGATTTTCTTATGGAATGTCTTCTTTTTGAGATAAGTTTACCCATATGTTGTATAGTACAGCTACCTGAACTCCCATAAACGAAACGGCCAATCATGGAATGGTATTGGAACAGGTATGTTTATGAGCAATCCCGGTGCAATTTATTCACTCATTTCGAGTAGTGCAGGTTATTGATATGACAAAAAGACCTATGGATATTTTAGATCAGGTCCTGAATCGCCAACCAGTATTGATTTCCATCAAAGGGGGCAGGGAAATTAAGGGAGTTCTCCAAGGGTATGACGTCCACATGAATCTTGTGCTTGACAAAGCAGAAGAGATAGTTGATGGACAGCCTCAAAGCATTGGTACCCTGATTATTCGTGGCGATAATGTAATTTATATCGCACCGGGCCCCCAGTAAGGAGTTAAAATATGTCAAAAGGAACACCATCCAGAGGAAAAAGACAGACTCAGACTCATCTGACCTGCAGAAGATGTGGGCGAATGTCCTTTCACAAGAGGCATAAAATCTGCTCATCATGTGGATTTGGTCGCTCTACCCGCATGCGCTCATATGGCTGGATAACTAAACGGCCAAAAATTGCAACTCACTAATCATGTGCGGGATCGTTGGCATCAGGAGTACTGCCGACGTCTCTTTTTCACTTTATTATGCATTATATGCACTTCAGCACCGGGGACAGGAGAGTGCTGGTATCGCCACTTTTAATGGGTCCGATCTTTGTAAACACAAAGACTATGGCCTGGTATATGAGGTTTTCAGCGAACAGACTCTGAAATCCCTTGAGGGTAATGTCGGAGTCGGGCATGTCAGGTATCCCACAACCGGGGAGAACCTGCCCGAGAATATTCAGCCTTTTTTGTTCAGGTTTCGTGGCCATGTCATTGCAATAGCGCATAATGGTAACCTTGTTAATTATCGGGAGCTTCGGACTCAGTTTGAGGACCATGGACAGATCTTCTGGTCCACATCAGACACTGAGATAATCTCCAAGATAATTACCGAGTCGATAAGAAAAGGAGGCAGTATTGAGGATGCGGTGAAGAAATGCATGGCTCTCCTGAAAGGATCCTACTCTGTTGTCATGCTCTT
>JAAYPD010000046.1 GCA_012520015.1 Methanomicrobiales archaeon | reverse complement strand
TCATATCCCGTACATTTTGGGTGCACCAGTCAATAATACTAGTGCGATACATGCAAGCAGGCAAAATAGAAGAATTGTAAGACGAACGGTCTTTATTATCGAGGGGGCGGCTTGTCGAAGGTCAGTTTTTCTCTCTCCTATCTGGTATATGCCAGGTTTTTCAAACAGGACACCCTCTCCTCCGGCAATGAGGGAGATGGAAATACCTCCGTTAAATCCTGGTCTTTTTTTCCGGTCATGGATGAAGGTATGCCAGGCCGGCTTCAGCCTTCCTTTCAGAGTATAAATGATGAGAAGTAAAAAACCGCATAACCGTGCAGGTATGAAAGAGAGAATATCATCCATCCTTGCAGCAAACCAGCCAAGGTTTCTCCGTTCATCGGTGTAACCAAGCATGGCATCCATTGTGTTTACCGCCCTGTACATGGCAGCCCCTGCAAGACCTAACAAGAGAAACCAGAACAGGGGGGCGATGATACTGTCATTTAAGTTTTCGGCAACTGATTCAAAGGCTGCGGAGAGGGTTTGTTCTTCATTCAGAGCTGACGTGTCACGGGAGACAAGGAGAGAAGCTTTTTGCGCCCTTTCTTCTCCAGACAATGCATGCATTACATCAGCTGCATGCTCTTCCAGTGCCCTCCAGGCAAAACAGATCTTCAGGAGAAATGGCGCACATAACAGGTAGAGATACCATGGAGCAAGTACCTGAAACAGGGCGAAAGTTATGGTGAAGATGAAGACGGTGATAAACCATCCAAGAATACCAGCGCTGCGCTGGAAGGCAGGAGGGTAAAGTTCAGGCCTCCCCCACCAGCCTATGAACCGCCCGATGAGTGCAACCGGGTGAAGTGATGTCTTTGGATCTCCACATATCCTGTCGTTAATAAGTGCACAAAAAAGGACTGGGATCTGAATTATCATCAGGGTTTATATGTTCTGGGGAAGCAGGTTCGGGATCCCGTCTTCAATCGGGTACGTAACCGAACAAGCATTGCAGATGAGTGATCCTGTGATGATCTCGATATCGTTCTCTTCTGTCACCTCAAGCTCAAGATCGCCCTTGCATACCGGGCAGCAGAGAATATCATATAACTCGCGTTTCATTCGTATTCATCCCTGATGTCTATTACCTGGGAAAGTTCAGGTCCGGTTGAGATGAGCGTGACTGGTGCACCGATATCATCTTCAGCCTGTTTAAGAAAATCTTTTGCAGTCTTTGTAAGCTGAGAGTATTTTGTCATTCCAAAACAGGAAGGATCCACGTGATCGATACCTGTGATCGCCGCCTGTGTGCATCCATTTACCATCGCGGCATACCTGGCCATCTCCCCGTCCCATGTTCCTATCCTCCTTTCTCTTCCTGTGACGGTTCCAAACTCCTGGATTCCCTTTTCATGTGCCATCTCACTGGACATCTCTGTTGAGAACGGTCCTTCTCCCACCCTTGTTGGAAAGGCCTTAAACACAACTATCACATCATCTATCCTGGTTGGGCCAACACCGTTGTCTGCTGCCATCTGTGCTGCACAGGTGTCTTTACTGGTGACAAACGGGTAGTGACCAAAGTACAGGGAAATTCCAAAACCCTGGGTACCTTCTATCAGTACATTCTCCCCATTGTCAAGTGCCGTGTTTATCTCATAAGGCACATCGGTCAGGTATGAGCTTAATTCCGGGAGATCCCGCGCAAGTCTTGCAACCCGCATTGCACGATCCCTGTTTGCCGGACCACAACCTG
>JAAYPD010000045.1 GCA_012520015.1 Methanomicrobiales archaeon | reverse complement strand
GTTCTGGGCATATAACAATGTGGAATGTAGGAGGTACTATCATTTCTATTAGTTCATCAAACAAGATCATCCTTGATATTTATGGAAAAAATAAAAGAAATATTGTAATGATTTATCAAAATATTAGTGAATTACTTTCAAAATACCCAACTATTAAAGAAACCCACATGAACCGCTTCGCGGTTCACACCCGAAACCATGAAAATTGCAACAGTTACAAATGATGAAAGTTAACTGATCAGATGTAATTTTCATGGGAAAATCAACATACAATACCTCATCCAGAATACTCAAATCTTGAACCAATTAAAAAATGGAGCAGATAAAAAATATGTCAGATAGTAATCTTATTTCACAAGAAAAGTATGAAATAAAGAAGCAAGAAATTTTGAAACATTTATAAAAACTCATACCAAATTATTTTTGGTGCTTTAAGCCTTATTCCGATATTTTTTAAGGTTTGACGCTCGTACCCAAATACCATAACGCAATGAACATAATAAATAAAAAAAAGAAATCTTACCTAATGTTTTAAGCATTAGGCAGTGATTACATGCCTCAGCCCGGATTTGAACCGGGGACAACCAGATCTTCAGTCTGGCGCTCTCCCAGTCTGAGCTACTGAGGCGCGACTATATATGTTATGCTCATATCTAATTAATACTTTTCATTCAAATCACATATTCACGCACTAGTACCCGGGACCGGTAAACCATATACCACGTCCATTAAGGTATCATAACACTGACATTAACCCGATGTTTTTCAGGAGACGGAGTGCGAAACCGGATACCACAAAAATCCAGGCAGATATCGCTCTTCGGACAGCAAAGATAGTTCATCTGACTCACAATGATTTTGATGCAGTCGGCGCCGATGCAGTTCACCGGATCAGGTTCAGAGATGAAGGTGTATACACAGTATTCAGTTCAGTCGGAAAATTCCCGATGTATCTTGATATCATCTCCCAGATTGCCGGAAAAGGAGATACCCTCTCGATCAGCGATCTCTCGTACCGGAAAGGGGTTGAACAGCACCTTCGAAGATTAAAACAGAAAGGATGGAGAATTGAGTGGAGGGATCATCACCGGTGGCACGAAGATGAGATAGGGCATGTAAAAAGCATCGTAGATCTCCTCCATATCGATACCGGCCGTTGTGCATGTGGCATTTGTGCAAGTGATCTTGCACCAGATGACCTTATCGCACAGGAGATAGCCCTTGTCGTCTGTGATTATGACCTGTGGAAACACCAGGACCCCCGATCAGGTGTTCTGGGTCTTGTACTCCAGAGGCATGAAAACCGGGAACATGTCCGCGACATGCTCATGCTTGGAGTCTTTGATGACAAAAAGATAAGAAGCGAATACGAAGACATCATGCGTGAAATAGACAAGGTCATGCGAAGAACAAAAAAAGCAGCAAGTGTTCTTGGAACAAATTACCGCACCGTAGTCGCGCCCATGTACGGGTACCCAAGCGAGACCGCTGCATTCCTTCGAAAAGAACTTGGATCAGATATCGAGGTACTGGTCTCCGGGTCAGGCAAGTTTTCCATAAGATCAGTCCCGCCAATATCCCATAAGATTGCAAAGGAGTTTGGAGGAGGAGGCCATCCGAACGCTGCGGGAGGGTTCTTTAATTTTACCCTTAAAGATAAGATACTTCTCCGGCTTTTGAAAAAGAACCGCTGGTTTGAAAAAATTGCCAGGTACGCAGATTCTATTCGTAAATAACCGCTGACTCCTTCACTTTTTTCCAATAACCCTCTTCATCCCCGGCTCCATACCCGGCCACCTTCAGATGATCCATGTCCACGTACTGCAGGGCATCAGGGAGAACATTGCTGGCATTGTACAGGATCAGGTTCCTGACCTGGTACCGGTCCATCAGGTCATCAACAAGATAAACAGTATCTGCCTGGATGACAAGGTCTGATGTATGTTCCAAAAGCTCTTCAAGTGCAGTGGGCGTTGGTTGTTTCAGGAAAAAAAGACTTTTTGGACCAGATAAAAGTTCCAGTTCCAGGGAAGAGGGATCCTGGAGATGGATGACATGTCCAAAAGCTCCGTTATCACGCAATGTCCTCAGCACCTGGCGAAACCCATGAAACATCTCGGCAAACGAGTCTTCATCATCCGGCGGAGGGCATGAGGACAAGACCACCGGGCTCTCGTGGACAGATTTTACCTCTCCTCCATGTCCTGCCAGGAGACGAAAATCTGCCGCCATAACTTCAGGTCGTACAAGCGGCCCAAGCTCCTCGTCCCAGGTCAGCCCTTCTTCAAGTCGCGACCTGCAAAAACTTCCGCCCACTGCAATCTCATCAATTCCCGCCTTTTTTTGAGAGAAGCGAGAGAGGAGCATCTGAAAAGTGATCAGGTCAGCCTCGATTCCTCGATATTCTGATATAAAATTCACAAGGACAGAAACCGGAGGAGTATCTGGTTCAGAGCCAAGTGATATCGTCTTTAACTCTCTTTTCTTCTTCATCAACAGCCCGGTCACCTCATGGTAACTTTCTGCGCAACAACCTGTCAGACTTAACTTTCCGGCTGGAAATATGATAAAACAGAGGCCTTCATCCTCTGTACATTTTATAGATTTATTATCAAAAATATACCCAATGAATAGCCGCCCACTTCTTGTTACCTGTGGCCTTCCTTATACCAATGGCCCATGCCATCTTGGCCACCTCCGGACCTATGTACCTGCGGATTTTTACGTGCGATTCATGCGCCGGAGAGGAGAAGAAGTAGTCTTCATCTGCGGCTCAGATAATCATGGAACTCCAATAGTAGTCAGTGCGGAGAAAGAAGGAATCACACCAAGGGAAATATCCGAACGGTACCATACCCATTTCCTTGACACCTTCACAAAGATGCAGGTGCATTTTGATCACTTTGGGATGACTGATGATCCAGCAACACATGCAAGGACAAAACATCTTGTTGAAAGACTCATAGAGCGGGGGTATGTCTACCCAAAGGTCATACAGCAGGCATATTGTGCAAAATGCAATAAATTCCTTCCTGACCGGTACCTGGAAGGCATCTGCCCTCATTGTAAAAAACCTGCAAGGGGTGATGAGTGTGACCAGGGTTGCGGAAAACACCTTGAACCAGGGGAAATATTGGAGCCGTCATGTAAAATCTGTGGCAACCGGGCAGAATACCGCGAACAGGAGCATTTTTTCTTCAGGCTCAGCGGTTTTCAGTCCTGGCTCAGGGAGTACCTTGGAGAGTTGAAAGGGACAGAAAATGCCATTAATTATGCACTTGGCTGGGTGAATGAGGACCTGCATGACTGGTGCATTACCAGGACCCTTGACTGGGGAGTAAAGTTTCCTGGTCATGATGAACTGGTCGTTTATGTCTGGGTTGACGCCCCGGTCGGGTACATCGGATTTACAGAAGAATGGGCAGAGAAGATTGGAAAAGACTGGAAAGAGTGCTGGTGTGGCGAGGACACCCGGGTGACGCACTTCATCGGGCAGGATATCACTTACCATCACTGCGTCTTCTGGCCGGCCATGCTCCATGGTGCAGGATATGGAACCCCGCACGCAGTTGTCGCCTCAGGAATGCTCAAGATAGATGATCACAAGTTCTCCAAGTCAAGGGGATACGTGGTCTGGACCAATGACGATTACCTTGACCAGGGCCTTCCTGCCGACTACCTCAGGTACTACCTCCTCTCTTATACCAGCCATACAAAGGAGATGAACTTCTCATGGCAGCTCTTCCAGGAACGGATAAATAACGAGGTAGTCAATAACCTTGGAAATTTCATTTACCGAACGCTCCATCTCTCACAAAAAGAGTTCGGCGGGGTCCCTGATGATGGAGTGGTTGAGCAGGATATCTTTGACAGGATAGATGAGGCAGTTGTTCAGGTGACAGAACTTGTAGAGGAGTATGACTTTAAGGGTGCTGTTGATACAATCCTGTCATTATCAGCCTGGGGAAATACCTATATCCAGGGGAAAGAACCCTGGAAACTTGCAAAAACTGATAAGCCCGCCATGGCACAGGTGCTGAAAAACTGCCTTCAGCTTGCAAAGGCCCTGACTCTTCTTGTAGAACCTGTCATGCCTGAGCGTGCCGCACTTGTCTGGGCACAGCTTGGACAGGACAGTCCGATCGCAGAGAACGGACTTTCTGCCGGGAAAGAAGCCCTGAGTCCAGGGCCGCTTCCTGCACCATCAATAGTCTTTACAAAGATTGACGATAAGCTGACAGCTGAACTTGACAAGAGGCTTCGTGAAAGGATAGATGCACTGGATGAGGAGAAAAAACCAAAAACCCCGGAGATAACTATTGAAGAGTTTGCCAGGGTGGAGATGAAGATCGGTAAAATTCTCTCAGCCGAGCCGGTTCCCAAATCAGACAAACTCCTAAAACTGCAGGTGAGCATTGGCGATGAAGTCAGGCAGATAGTCAGCGGAATTGCACAATTCCATGACCCTGAAGAACTGGCAGGAAAAGACGTGGTGGTCTGTACAAATTTAAAACCTGCGAAAATTTTCGGCGTTGAAAGCAATGGAATGATACTGGCTGCAGGAGATGATGCATCTCTCCTTCGACCTGAAACAAAGGTTCCTCCAGGAACAAGAATAAGATAGGTATAAGGTAAAGCCAAAGACAGGCTTTCACTTTTTTATTTTTTCATCCGGCAAAGTGCATCTTCAAGACATGCACGAACATCAGGTTCTGTCTCCCTAACCAGGGCATTTTGCAGAAGCGTTTCGGAAGAGCTGTCTCCTGATACTGCGATTCCACCGGCAGCAATCTTACGGGTATAGGAGTGATCATCAGACAGCATCTTTGCAAGAATATTGATCACCCTTTCATCATTCATGGCACAGAGGGCCTTTGCTGCCATGTACCTGACATGATCTTTTGGGTCATCTGTTTTTTTGATGATGGCATCTATCGTGCCGGTGTCACGGATCCCGGACAAAGCTTCCAGCGACCGGTACCTGATCACCCAGTCCTCATCATCAAGTAAAGGCAGAAGATATGGCACCGCCCTGGTCCCGGTTTTAATCAGCCGATCAGTAGCCTTTGCACGGACAATCTTGTCAGAATTTCGAAGATCATCCAGCATCGACTCAATATCTTGAAATTGCATAAAAAAATCAGATGGTTGAGGAGAACTCATGAGTCTGTGCCAGATCAAAGAGACCGCTTGCAACAGTCCTCTGTCTGTCAGTTATCCTGGTTGTCTGATTTCCACCGGTTACGGTTTGATTATAGACATTATCATAGACTTTAAAGTCGGTTCGCATGTACACTTCAGCAGATCCTTTAGCAAGAGTGTTATTACCATCTGTGCCAAGACCCTGGGCATCAAATCCATAACGCAGGTTTACCGGAACACTTGAACTCTCCGATATTGCCCTGCCACCCACCGTTGTCACCGCGGCAACTTCGCTGACATCCATGGCACTTCCAGCAGATACAGTCCCCTTGAACCCTGCGCCATCGCTGGACGAACCACTGGCAAAGACACATCGGCCTACATTAGCACCATCTGTTGCAGCTCCAAACGAGGTTATAGTTGCCCTCTCATCCCAGAGCATTGATCCACTGTTTTCAAGATTGGCCTCATAATTCACCATATGTCTGGCATATAAGTTATCTCTGCCCTCAGATACATTAGAGCCTTCCATATTGTACTCTTTCGAGTACTTTGTAGTTCCCCTTGCAGCAAGGGTATTCTCCCCGTACGTGAAAATTGCCCTGGTTTCATCCTTCGTCAGTGTATTATTCGCAAGATTTGCACCACCGGCTTTGTTCGTCTGCTGCCACTCCATATCATGATATACCAGTAGTGTACCGATACAGGTTGCATCAATCGTGGTAGTAATTCCGGTATTATCATATAATGCAGAAGTTGGTCTGACAGCAGATGCCCACCCGGTTGCAAGAACCAGGATTATAATAAGTAATACGCTAAACTGCCTCAGTTTACAGGCACTCATATCAATCAACCCCATCAATTGTCTGACCACTTTCGTATTCAAACTGGTCACGAAAATTTCGACGGTAATACATATATATCTTGTTAATTTTCGGCGTCGAAATAATTGAGGAAAACCTGTTATTCTGGGAGAAAAATATTAAAAAAATGATTTAATCGAGTGATGAAAATTGGAGGGAGATTCAGGCAAGGTAGTCCGCGGGCTTTGGCATCTCTTCCTTGAGCCCCTTGCGCTTTCTGATCTGAAGAACTATTTCCTTGGCAGATCCAGCAGGAACAATCTCAAACCCTGCAAATTCGCTGTTCCACATTGCACGCCCTTCAGTTGCCGAACGGACATCTCCGGCAAACCCGAAGAGCTCTGCAACCGGTGCTTTTCCAACGACGGTAACGGTATCTCCTTCGCTGGTCATATCAAAGACCTGTCCACGCCTGCTCTGGATCTGCGAGGTTGCACTTCCCATGTGATCTTGTGGTACAGTGATGTGCAGTTTCTGCATGGGTTCAAGAAGTGAATCATTGGCAAGGAGTATTCCACCCTTGATGGCACTCCGGACCGCGGGAATTACCTGGGCCGGGCCACGGTGGATTGCATCTTCGTGAAGCTTGACATCAACCAGTTTTATAAGCATGTTCTGCACCGGTTCATCTGCAAGCGGACCGCCATCAAGTGCTTCGTGAATGCCGTCTATGATGAGCTCCATCGTTTCATTCAGGTACTGGATACCTTTAGTCATGTCAAGGAAGATGTTGGTTGCATAGATGTCCTTGACGCTTTTTGCCTCTTCTTTATCAAAGCCGGCCTTTGTCATCATATCACGGCGCTCAAGGGATTCCTGGTTCATGGAGATCTCATGATTTTTAATCATCTCAACCACATGCCCTGGGAGCGGGTGAAGCGTAAAGTAGAACCGGTTGTGACGGTTTGGAGACTTTCCTTCGACCGGGTCAGTGAGTTCCTGTGTGATGGTCTCACGGTATACCACGATCGGTTCGGAGGTTATGATCTCAACACCCTTGTCACGTTTGATACGACCAGTGACGATCTCAAGGTGTAGTTCGCCCATTCCGGAGATCAGGTGTTCTCCAGTCTCTTCGTTGATATTGACACGAAGGGTCGGATCTTCCTTTGCGACCTGACGAAGCACTTCGACCAGTTTTGGCAGGTCTTTCATGTTCTTTGCTTCAACCGCAACCGTAACGACAGGCTCAGAGTAGTGCTCAAGTGATTCAAAAGGAGTCATATCCATGAGATTGGAGACCGTAGAACCTACAATGGCATCTTTAAGCCCGGTAACTGCCGCAATGTTTCCGGCATAAAGCTCAGGAACCTCTACACGGGTCGGTCCCATGAAGATACCAACCTGCTGCATACGGTTTACCTTCTTTGCACTCCCCATGACATACATCTCATCGCCACGGCTGAGTTTTCCAGAGAAGAGACGACCTGTCGCAACTTCCCCAGCGTGGGGATCAAAAGAGATGTCAGTAACCATCAGACAGCTTGGTGCATTTGGATCACATGACATCATACCCTTTCCTTCAGGACTTTCAATGTCGCCATGCCAGATAACACCAACACGGCGTGGCTGTGCCTCCTTAGGATTTGGAAGGAAAGAAACGACCATATCAAGGACTACTTCACAAAGGGGACTCTTCTTGGCAAGAGCCTTCATGTCACCATCTTTACAGTGCTGGTAAACCTCCTTAAATGAGATCCCGGATTTTTTCATGTATGGGACTGAAATTGCCCAATTGTAAAGGGCAGACCCGAATGCAACCGTTCCACCGGCGGCGTCAAGCTTCCAGCCATTATTATACATCTCCTCGTTCATTCCCTTGATCAGCTTGTTAACCTTGTCAATGACTTTTCCAAGCCTGATCTGCATCTCCATCTCGTCAACCTGAAGCTCGTTGATAAGCCGGTCGACCTTGTTGATGAAAAGTACTGGTTTAACACGCTCTTTTAGTGCCTGGCGCAGAACAGTCTCGGTCTGGGGCATGGTCCCCTCTACCGCATCGACGAGTACAACGGCCCCGTCCACTGCACGCATGGCACGAGTAACGTCTCCACCAAAGTCAACGTGACCAGGGGTGTCGATCATGTTGATGAGATATTCTTTTCCATTGTACTCGTGGACCATTGAGACGTTGGATGCATCAATAGTGATACCACGTGCCTGTTCTTCCTCATCTGAGTCCATCCAGCAGGCTTTTCCTGCCAAATCTTCACTGATGATACCAGCACCAGACAGGAGGTTATCAGAAAGGGTCGTCTTCCCGTGGTCAATATGGGCAACAATGCCTATGTTCCTGATATTCTCCGGTCGGTTCATGAGCTGCATGACGCGCTCTACCGTTTTCTTCCCTCGGCTCATATTTCACCTGCAATTTTAAAAACAGAAATGGGATTGAGATTTACCGTGCAGACTTTGCAACACGTTCCCGCTCTTCACGCTTTGCGACAGAGTAACACTTTACATCCCCGTTCGCAGCTGCGATAAGTTCCTCGGCGAGGGCATTTGCAACCGGCTTTTTCTTTTTGTGGGATGCTGAATAGACACCGGCTGCGATTAACCCGACGGCAGTATTAACCCGGCGCATTGGTGCGGTATCAACTGACTTTGGCACATTGATACCCCCGTATTTCAGACGGACGGTCTCTTCCCTGGGTCCTGCATTTGCAACCGCATCACAAAGTACCTCTATCGGATTTTTCTTGGTCTTCTGATGAACGATCTCAAAGGCATCCTTAACGATGCGGATTGCAAGCTGCTTTTTCCCAGTGTTTATTTCAGTACGCATCAGCTGGTTTATCAGCCGCTCGACGATGAGCATATTTGCTTTATGGAACTCCTGCCTGGTTAACCGTCCACAGGAATGAGGAACCATCATCGAGTTAAGATTTACGTACCGCGCGATACCTGGGTCGCGAATGGTGACCTCGCCTGTATCCCAGCGGTTAAAGAGGAGACGTGCCGGGGCAGATACTTCTTCACTCATCACGATCACCTGCGTGGCTTCTCCTTCCTGCCTATTACCAATTCATGCAGGCAGACATTATTCACCTTCGTTACAACAAACCGGACGCCGGGAATATCACCCATGGAACGTCCGAGACGACCGCCGATACCTTCTATTTCGACTTCATCGTGCTCATCGATGAAGTTGATAGCACCGTCGCCTACTGCAAATGCAGATACCTGGCGCCCGTTCTTGATAAGCTGAACACGAACACATTTCCGGATCGCGGAGTTTGGCTGTTTTGCTTCAACACCGATCTTTTCAAGGACTATACCTCTTCCCTGGGGCGCGCCCTCAAGTGGATCGGATTTTAGTTTCAGGCCGCCTGCTTTTCTCGCAAAATGCGGGTCGCTCCAACGAAATCTCGCAGAGTCACGCTTTAATTTACGTGCTGCAAATTTACCCTGTCCCATTACATCACTCTGATAATCTTCGATAGTTTCGCCTTATGGCGGCGAATTAGAATCCAAATGCGCGACGATTCCGATATAAAATGTCGGCCTTGAAACCTGTCTGTATACGTTGACACTTATGCAATATAATAGTTGTATTCGAACCTAACCTGATCTCATGCATATCAGGCTCTACAAAGAAGTCTCATTTGATGCAAGTCACCGGCTGTTACATTACCGGGGGAAGTGTCATAATCTTCACGGCCACCGATGGAAAGTGGAAGTGTGGTTATCAGGTTGCACCGATGAGGAGACAAATATTCTGGTTGATTACAACGAGATCAAGGAAATTGTCGACTTTTATGATCACGAGATAATCCTGAATGAAGCAGACCCCATGGTCCCACGTATCAGGGAGTTTCACGAGGTTATCACAACACCAGGCGACCCAACAAGTGAGCTTCTGGCACAACTTCTTAGGGATGCAATAGAGGAACGGTACAGGAATACTGGAAGGAACATCGTCGTAGATACAATAAGAGTATGGGAATCCCCGACAGGCTTTGCAGAGCTGAGGCATGAAGATCGCTGAAATATTTAGCTCACTACAGGGAGAAGGCCTTGCAAGCGGATACCCGACAACTTTTGTCCGGCTCGCAGGCTGCAATCTTTCATGCTCTTATTGTGATACACCAGCCGGCAGGCAGGGGGGGGATGTCATGGATGTAGAAGAGGTTGCAGGGAGAGTGCTCGCAGAAAAACCCTTAAGAGTATGTATCACCGGTGGTGAGCCCCTTCTTCAGAAGGATGGAGTAATCGAACTTTCCAGACAGCTTATCAGGGCCGGAAAGAGAGTAAGTATCGAGACCAACGGAACAATACCATTCCATGATATCCCGGGTGACGTCCAGATCTGCATGGATGTAAAATGCCCGTCATCCGGGGAGAGCAGCGATATCACCCTGCTGTCCACCCTGAAACCCACTGATTCGGTCAAGTTCGTGGTCTCTACAGACGAAGATTTGCGTTTTACTGAAAAAATCATCCAGGCTAACCCTACAAAGGCAGAGATCTTCATCTCACCAATGTATGGAACCAGTTACCGGCATGTCGCAGATTACATACTTTCCAGGAATCTTCCTGCACGGATGCAGCTTCAGTTACACAAGTTTATAGGACTACCTTGAAATGAAAGCAGTTTGTCTTTTATCAGGTGGGATGGACTCATCCACCCTTGCCTACCAGGCAAGACATGACGGTTATGATATCCTTGCCCTTCACTTTACCTATGGGCAGCGGACCGAAGAAAAGGAGCGGGAGTGTGCAAAACGGATCGCCCGCCACCTCAATGCACTTGAATTCCTTGACGTGGACCTTGGGTACCTGAAAATGGCAGGTGGATCAAGCCTTACTGATCCAGCGATGAAGGTGCAGTCCCATGATGAGACCGGAGAAGGAATACCAGATACCTATGTTCCTTTCAGAAATGCAAATCTCCTCTCGGTTGCAACCAGCTTTGCAGAGGCAAGGGGAGCAGATGCAATTTACATAGGAGTCCAGTCCTCAGATTATTCAGGATACCCAGACTGCAGACCTGAATTCATTGATGCGTTTCAGAAGGTTATCACGCTTGGAACCCGCCCTGGTGCAGGTATCACCCTGAAGACACCATTTGTTGCATTAAATAAAACAGATATCCTGAAGATCGGTTTGGCCATGAAAGTTCCTTACGAGGATACCTGGTCCTGTTACACTGAGAACGAAGTCGCATGCGGAACCTGTAGTTCATGCCATTTCAGGCTTGAAGCATTCAGACAGGCTGGGGAACAGGACCCCATTCCATACCGGTGATCATGGATATCTACAGGGGCCGCAGGTTGTGGGTTGAGAAAAGGGATCACCTTTTCCCTGACGGGCGGGCAAAGGAAATGGTGGTAGTCCACCCTGGTGATGCAGTAGTCATTCTTCCCCGTGACGGTGATGAATACCTGCTGATCAGGCAGTGGAGATCTGCTATTGACGCATACATTTACGAGGCGCCTGCCGGGACGATGGAGGACGGAGAAGAGCCAGAGCAGACCGCAAGGCGGGAACTTATCGAGGAGACCGGCATGGCTGCAAAGTCGATGAGGGCATTGGGATATATCTATACCACCCCGGGCTTTACCGATGAACGTCTTTGGCTTTTTGAGGCAACCGGACTTATCCCGTCGACAGAACACCTGCCTGACGATGATGAGATTATTGAACAGGTGAGGTTTACTTCATCTGAGATAAATGAGATGATAAGGACAGGCATGATAGTGGATGCAAAGACCATCTGCATCTTTTACCGTTGTACCTGCGGGGTTGCAGATAAATGAGCCATGTTTCCTTTTAAACTCATTATCTTTTTTAAAAATTGATGGTGAACCTTAAGTAATTACCAGGATAATATATACCAGCTTATACTGTAGGATAGTCTCATGAGCGAAGCGGTTGAACAGGACGATGCAAGACGGAAATATGAATTTAAGAAGATGCTTGAGCGCCTGGAGGCAAAGGAAGGCAGTGGTACCGAACTGATATCTCTCTATATTCCTCCTGACAAGCAGATATATGATGTAACCGCCCAGCTCAGGGATGAGTTTGGCCAGTGTTCAAACATCAAATCAAAGCAGACAAGGACCAATGTCCAGAGCGCAATATCCAGCATTCTTTCAAGGCTGAAATATTACTCTAAGCCACCAGAGAATGGAATCGCAGTCTTTTGCGGGTCGGTGAATAAACAAGGGGACAGGCAGGATCTTGAATGTGATATTGTAAATCCTCCTGAGCCCCTAAACCTCTACCTTTACAGGTGCAGCTCAAAGTTTGAACTCGAGCCACTCCGCGAGATGCTTGAGGAGAAGTATGTCTACGGGCTTCTTGTCCTTGACCGCAGGGAAGCCTACTGGGGATTTTTACGCGGAAACAGGATTGACCCGATCGGCGGCACAACCTCAACCGTTCCTGGAAAGCAGAGAAAAGGTGGTCAGTCAAGCGTCCGTTTTGAGCGACTCCGTCTCATTGCCATCAACGAATTTTATAAAAAAATTGGCGAACGGTCAAGCGAGATCTTCATGAATGAGAAGGATTTCTTCAACCGATTCAAAGGACTCCTGATTGGAGGACCTTCTCCGACCAAGGAAGAGTTTGAAGAGGGCAATTTCCTGCATCACGAGGTTCAGAAAAGGATCATCGGGCTGTTTGACGTTGCCTATACAAACGAAAGCGGCCTGCCTGAACTCGTGGACGCTGCAGAGGACGCCCTGAAAGGTCAGGAAGTAATAGAAGAGAAGCATCTCATGGACAGGTTCTTCAAAGAACTTGTAAAGGACAACGGACTTTCTGCTTACGGTGAACAGTCGATCAGGGCAAATCTTGAGATCGGTGCGGTAGATATCCTGCTCCTGTCAGAAAAACTGAGGAAAAACCGGCTTTCCATAAGATGTGATGCCTGTGGTTTTGCCGAGGAGAAGACCGTCCAGGTAAACCCAGGAGAAAACCCTGAAGATATCGACCTTGGGAATTGTCCGAATTGTACCTCCCCGCTTGTACTTGCAGACTCGTCTGACATCGTTGATGAACTGACCTATCTTGCTGATCAGTCAAATAGCAAGGTTGCAATCATTTCCGACGATTTCGAAGAGGGATCGCAGTTGTTTACAGCATTTGGCGGAATAGCCGCTATACTTAGATACAGGACCGGATACTGATGTACCAAACAACATGTGATACAATTGCAGCAATACTGAGACAGCATACCGGAAAAGATGATATAATGCTGACAGACGGCGGTGACCACGCCGATATTGCATCAACCATCGCTTTTTCCCTGGCAAAAGAGCTCAGAAAAGCACCTGCAATTATTGCCAGCGAGATTGCTGATGCAGTCCGCGATAAAGTATCTGCTGAGACCGGGGCAGAGACAATATCCGTCGGTCCTTATATTAACTTCATATTTGGCCCTGGGTACTGCTCAAAAGTT
>JAAYPD010000044.1 GCA_012520015.1 Methanomicrobiales archaeon | reverse complement strand
TCTTAAACCAGGAGCCTGTACATGCTTTCAAGTTCTGCACCACGAGATCAGGGCTTTACACTGGCATATGCAGGATCAGGATAGATGGGGAACCCATGCTTCCCGAATATTGCTTTTCCTTCATCTGATGAGATAAAGTCTACAAACTTTTTTGCATTCTCTTCCTGCGTGGTAAATGTTGTAAGGCCTGCAGGGACGATAAGTGCAAGGCTTTCCTCATCCGGCAAAGCGACGGCTTCTATCTCGTCTCCCTTAATCTGGTCCATGGTTATAAGGCTTGCATCCACCTGCCTGAGTTTTAAGGCAGTCACCACCTCATTGATTGTTGGTGCACGAAATAAAACATTTTTCTCTACATCTTCTGTTATGCCAAATTTATCAAAGAGTTTCTTTCCCTGCCTTCCTATGGCAGTTGCATTAACATCGCCAAGGGCAAGCCTGACTCCTTCTTTTGTAAAGTCCTGGACTGAACTTATCTCCAATGGATTTCCTGGCAGAACTCCGATCACCGGAACATGGTACGCGATGTACACAGGGTCAGTTACAAGCCCCTTCTCCTGTGCAATTCTGTAATCCGGTGTTCCACCCGGAATAAAGACATCTCCTTTCTTTGTGAGCTCCATCTGGGTGATGAGGGTTCCTGAACCTGCAAAATTATACTCAACGGCGATTCCACTCTTTTCCTCAAATGCTGTTCCTATCTCAGTCATCGGGGCTTTAAGCCCGGCACCTGAATACACGAAAAGGGAGTCTGGTCCATTCTCCCCGCAGACTGGCAATGTTATGCAGGCAAGCAGCAGTGACAGGACAAGTCCTGTTAAAAGAAATGTTCTCTTCATCATCTGTATTAGGTACCAGAATATAACATATAATGGTTTCTTTTTGATTCAGGTAATATGGATCAAATTTATCTGGTTAAATTGATCAACATGTTAACATGGAATAACCTGATGCCAATCTTCAAATGGTGTGCATCGCATCCAGGGCGGGCAGGTTAATGCACCTCATAGTTAATTCATAGTTATAAGCAGACTCTCTTGCACCACTCCGGAAAATTTTGCCTATACTATAATTGTATTGTAAAGATAACATGTACAAAAAGCCGTAAACCTATGGACTTCATGCAGAAAAAAGCCCGCGTTTATTCTCCAGGCATCAATATTCAGGCACATAATTCCATGCCTGGCAGGGAGGATGCAGCCGGGCCGGTATGTTCAGCCACCATCGATGATGCTGTAAGACTTATCAGGCGTATTGCCCCTGATACAAAGGTTGAGACAAGGTACATTGATGAATCAGACGGATATACCCTTGGGGCTCCTGTATATTGCAGGTACGATATCCCGGGATTTAACCGTTCAACAAAGGACGGGTACGCTGTAAAGGCTGAAGATACAAAAGGCGCCACCCCGCAAAACCCGGTAAAGCTCCTCTATTCTGGTTTAATCCATAATGGTCATTCGGCCCCTAAAGTCCTCGGGGAGGGTTCCTGCATGGCAATTGCAACAGGAGGAGCCCTGCCTGACTCTTCTGATGCGGTCGTGATGCATGAGAATGCTCTTTTCAGGGAGTCATTTGTGGAGATATCCTGCCCGGTTTTTCCAGGAGATAATATCATAAGAGAGGATGAAGATGCCAAGACAGGGGAGATCCTCTTTCCCGAAGGATGGATACTCCGGCCCCAGGACATAGGAGTTCTTGCCGGGTTTGGTATCTGCACCGTCCAGGTAAGGGCCATGCCAGTTATTGGCATCCTCTCCACCGGCCCTGAACTTGTCCCTGCGGACGGGAGGCCTGCAAAAGGCGAGGTAAGGGAGACTAATTCTTACCTTATCTCTGCACTCTGCAGGAAACTTGGAGCCATTCCAAGAAGGTACGGTATCGCATGGGAAGGGACAAAAGACCTGTCTGAGATGCTCTGCGCCGGGGTTATGGAATGTGATGCGATGATCATCAGCGGAGGGAGCGCCCATGATGAACGTGACCTTACCGCCGAAGTGATATCACGCCATGGCTCCATCCTTCTTTCAGGCCTGTCAATTTCACCAAGAAAGAAGATGGTTATTGGAGAGATTGAAGGAAAGCCCATCATTGGTCTTCCTGGTCATCCTGCATCGGTTTACCTTCTTTTACTGCTTGTCGTCTCAAATCTTATACAGGTGATGAAAGGTTCAGTAACACATGGTCTTGTAAAGGAGAAGGCCATAGCAGGGGTGGACCTGAAGGCGCATCCTGACCGCGAGTATCATATTCCTGTAAGGATTGACAGGGACAAGGCATTTCCACTTGACAGGAAGGCTGGTCTTGTAAGCCTTCTGACGCATTGCGATGGTATCGTTCATATTCCCCAGGGGAACAGGGGGATTAAAAAAGGCGAAATGCTGGAGGTCATGGACCTTACAGGGGTCAGGTCTCCTTTTCACCTGCCCTTGCATGAAGAATGACCTGCACATATATATGTAGTCTGACAGGATGTTCTGAAATATTATTAAAAAACTCATTTTTATATACTCATTAAATGAACATATACGGTGCTGACATTATGTCAGCAAAACTCGGTTAGGTCATCAGGACAACTTGAGATCCAGTAATACCGATCGTGCTTTTGCACCTGATCCGGTTCCTGATGACCATCAAATATTATCTGCCTCCATCACGGAGCTTTTTTTAATAATTCAAAGTTGAATTGTAATCGTTAATTATCTGTAAGAAAAAGATATAGTGATGAACAACGAACTCGGGAAGATTGTCATCAGCCGCCCAGGTCAGAAGGAGCCCTTAGTGGCCTTCCAGCGTGGCATGCAGGAAGCAGAATCTGGACAAGGGAAACCAGGCAGTCCGGAAGCTCTCCTGCATGAAGATACAAAGCCCTTTTTTGACGTGGTCACGATAGATGAAGCCGTCAGAATTGTAAGAAGCATCGCAAAACAGACAGGTACTGAAACGATTATTATTGACGACGCAGAAGGCCGGGTTCTTGCCGAGTCAATCATAACAAATGAAGATATTCCAGGGTTTGACCGGTCCTGGAAGGATGGGTATGCTGTCATCGCACAGGAAACTTATGCCGCGTCTGAAAGTGCTCCTGTAATTCTCTCGCTTCATGGCTCGGTTTCCATGGGAAAGTCAGAAAAGGGGCATATCTCCCCTGGAGAATGCATGTACATTCCTACAGGCGGGCAGATGCCTGATGGTGCTGATGCTGTCGTGATGATAGAATATGCAGAACAAGCCGGCGACAAGGTCATTATCAGGCAGCCGGTTGTTGTCAGGGAGAATGTCATCGCCAAAGACGAGGACTTCAGCGCTGGAACAGTAATATACCCTGCCGGTTCCACTCTCCGGCCCCAGGATATCGGTGTTCTGGCTGCAATTGGAAAAACCCGTATCTCTGTCAGGAAATTTCCAAGGATTGCCATCGTCTCCACCGGTGTTGAGCTTGTGCCATCAGAAGCTATTCCCAGGATCGGCGAGGTCCGTGAGGTAAATTCGCATCTCATCTCTGTTTTTCTCCGAAGGCAGGGGGCCACACCGGTGAGGTATGGTATCATCAGGGATAATATGGAGGAACTTGTCAGGACCATCCAAACGGCCTCGCAGGAATGTGATGCAGTCATCGTAAGTGGTGGCAGTTCCAAGGACCGGAATGATATCACCTTCAGGGCCATTGCATCGCTTGGCAAGGTCTTTGTACATGGTATATCCATTGCCCCGGGAAAACCCACCATAATCGGGCAATGTGATGATGTGCCTGTTATCGGTCTTCCAGGCCATCCGGTATCAACATTCATGGTCATGACCCTTGTAGCCGTCCACCTGATCCAGGCGATGAAAGGCTCGCCATGCCAGCATATTTACAAAAAGACGATTAAAATGGCGACTGATCTTAAGTCAGAGGGCGGGCGTGAGCAGTATATCAGGGTGAAGATTGAAAATGACGAGGCTACACCTGTCCTTGGCAAGTCCGGGCTCTTAAATACCCTGCTTTACAGTGATGGAATTATTCACCTGCCATCAGGAAAAGAGGGGCTTATTAAAGGAGAAGAAGTTGAGGTGAGGCTCTGGTGAGCCGGTACTTAACTCTTATTCCGTACCTTGCTGCACAAAAGATACTGAAGACCTCAGCAAGGCCGGAGATTAAGGTAAAGACGGTCCAGGTTACGAACAGCCCTGGTCATGTCAGTCATGAACCGGTCTTTTCCCGTCTCACAATACCGGTTTGTGCCATATCTCAAAGGGACGGTTATGCTGTCACCGCCTCGGATTCATATGCTGCAACGGAGGCTGAACCTGTTGAGATTACAACATTTTCGAAAGTTCATACCGGTTCTCCGGTTCCTGAAGGGTATGATGCGGTCATCATGCATGAAGATGTCAGGCTGGATGATCCTGGCCGGATAATGATAATCAGACCTGCAAGACCAGGCCAGAATATTCAGAAGGCAGGCAGTGAGGTAAAGACCGGTTCAATGGTCATACCGGCAGGGCACCTTATCTCCCCGGCAGATGTGGGTGCAATGATCGGGTACGGTATAACTTCGGTCCAGGTAAAAAACATTGTTGCAGGGTTTATTCCAACCGGGTATGAACTAAAAGAGCCATGTACTGCCCCTGGTCCAGGGGAAGTCATCGCCAGCAACTGTGAAATGCTTGCTGCATTCCTTGACCAGGCAGGGGTTGAATCTGTGATTTATCCGATCGTCCCTGATGATCCTGTGCAGCTCAGGAATGCTGTTGAACTGGCCGTAAGGGAATGTTCTTTTGTGATTATATCCGGTGGTTCATCGACTGGTAACAGGGATCATACGGAGAGTGTTTTAAGTGAGATGGGCACGGTCCTGTACCACGGGGTTGCGATGAGGCCTGGAAAAAGCACACTTGCGGCGGTTGTTGACGATATCCCGGTCTTTGGTCTTCCCGGAACTCCTGCAGGGGCACTTGCAGTCCTTCGCGAGCTGGTAATTCCATGGCTTTCAGATACCGGCTGGCCTGTGCCTGTGCAGCATACTATCCAGGTCACTCTTGCCGATTCTGTCCCGTCTGAGCTTGGAACTGATGATTTCATCCTTCTGTCTGTGGGAAATGTCCATGGCGGGTACAAGGCGATGATGCTTCCACGTGGAGGCGGGCAGATGTCGGCAGTGAGGTCTGATGCTGTCCTACATATTGGCCGGGGCAGCGAGGGGATGAAGATGGGGAAAGAGTGCCTTGTGAGGCTGACCCGGACTTATCCGCATCCTGATAATACCTACCTGTTTAACGGGCTATATGATCCGATTCTCGATGTTCTGGACCAGTTTTTAAGGAAAAAGCAACAGAGGTTCTTCTGCCGGACGGCTTCACATGAGGCCACCCTTCTTTCTGTCAGGCACAAAAATACACATGGCGGTGTCACCATCAGGCGTGGAAATGGAGGGCATGGAAGGATGCAGCAGGATTATTCACTACTTGAAGGCAGGGCATATGCGATAACAATTGCCGAAAGAGAGTACATTCTTGCCGCAAAGACTACGCCTGAACCAGGACCCGGAAAGAAATTTACCTGTCCAGGGCTTTCTGATAATTCCCAGCTGCAACAGATGATGGATTATTATCTTCAGAAAACCGGTGTGAACCCTGCTGACATCAGGGTGATTGACGGGTACAATACCGAACAGGAGATTATTCAGGGTCTCCTTGAGGACAAGATAGATTTCGGTCCTTGCTCTGCATCCCTGGCTTTTGATTATGATCTGCAGGGGCCGGTCATTGGCTGCGACAGTATTGACCTTGTTATTAGGGAGGAGGATATGGAATCAGAACAGGTAAAAAACCTTGTGCAGCTACTGGAATCTGACGAATGGAGAGGAGAGGCCTGGGTAATACCTGGGTATAACCTTGAAAGGAGTGGTCATGTTTTCCTACTGTCCACTTAGGGTTGTGAAAAGTTTAACCCACATTCAACCGATCTTTTTTACAGCCGTAGGATTTTTCGTACTCCGATCCGAGCAATCGAAATATCTTCAGTGAATAACTAATAACCTCCAGTTTTCTACGAAAATCTATGTGAAATTCTAATAGGACACTGGATTATAGGTTTTCATGAGTTAGCAAGAGGCAGAGCCTCATGAGTGATTTTTTGAATGAAATTATTAAGAGTATTTACACTCAAAAACTTCAAAAGACAGTTATTTGTTGTTCTCTGAGAATTATGTGGTAGATGGATATGAGAGCCTTTGTCCGGAAAATATCTGGTTTGAGGTGATTTGCCGGTGTGGGCGGCGGTATCTGCTGTGTCATAGTGCTGGTTTCGTGTATGCTTATGATCCTGAAACATTGGATGTTCTTGAGGTGTTTAAGGAGAGGTGACTGTTTACAGAGGAAGGATGTGAGCATGGATGGGATGAATGGGATAGGGAGGATTGTCAGAGAGTGTGGAGAT
>JAAYPD010000043.1 GCA_012520015.1 Methanomicrobiales archaeon | reverse complement strand
CAGGCAGTCTCTCCTGGAACCACTCTTATGATCTCCCCACCAAAACCTCGCTCATATACCCCGCCATAGACTGCCGGCACCCTCTCTTCAAGACACACTTGATTGATGAAATACTTTGAGAACTCCTGGTCGGTTGCCACAAATACCAGATCGGCGCCTCTCACGGCGTTGCGGAATATTTCCGGCTCATCTACAACATTAATCTCAAAGGTTTCCACATGCACATGCGGGTTATTTTTGAGGAGGAGATCTTTTACAGCCAGAGTTTTTAAGCGGCCAATATCCTCGAAGCTGCATGCATGCCGCGTAAGGTTATGCGTTTCAAGCCGGTCAAAGTCAATTAGTCTGAAATTGCCGACACCTAACTTCACCAATTCACGAGCTCCAAGGGAACCTCCGCTCCCAAGCCCCACAACAACCACAATCTTTTCTGTGAGGTAATCGGTGTCGATTATACCCTGAATCCTTGAGAACAGATCGGTCTTATAGTGAATTACTTCTGGCGTGATCTCTTCAAAACGTATCGTGTCTGCGGTCATCTCACCGATTCCCTGACAGGGCCACCAAAACTTCACAACCGGACTGTTCTTACCTGAGACAATGCCAATAACCGGCGGTGTCCCATCTTCTCTCATATAGGCTCCGGGATCGGTTTTCTTGCCGGAAAGCCACCCAATTCCATTGTCTTCCAGAAATTTGCCGAATTCCTGAACAATATGATCGGGATCTTCAGTCCCATTCTGGCCCCGGAACCAGTAACCGATAACATCATCCCGCGGAAATACCTCATATACAGATTTACCCTCGAAGAGGTCTCTTGTTTGTCCCTGTATCGATCTCTCTAGTGGGTATGATTCTACTGACCATATCTGATAGGGCTCCAGAAAAGAGGGATCCCCCAATCTCCCTTTAAAGATACCGACAAACGATCCTTCGTAATTTGTATAGGTCTCACATACCTTACTTAAGATCTCCTCAGGAACCGTTATGATCGGTTTTTTGTGCATACCTTTACCCATACCGACATTCCCTCCTTCAATCTCACAAAGAACTCAAATCTCCTTTTATATTGCTCCGGGCTTTCATTTGACGCGCCTGTGATCCTCGGACATTATGCGGTTTTGAAGAGCACCAAAAGCATTACAAATGATTTTAAGGCCCCTTAAACCTTGATCGACTCCCATTTTGCGATGATCCATAGAATCAACATTGTCATCAGGGTTAGACTCAGAAAATAGTTTAAAATCTTTATGACCACGCATAATAATCGCTTCGTGACTAAAAATCAGATTTCTCAATATATGGTCCATTGATGATGAATCGTCCCAGTCAGGAGAGTAGTTCTCATTAAAAAACTGATATTCTCCGTTTTTATCTCTATAGAAAAGAAATGGGGGACACTCAGGAAATTTCTCGGTCAATAAGAAGTATACTGGGGGGATGGCACTGGAATTAACCTGGATTTTTAAATCACCCTCTATCATCTCGAACTCTCCCACATGAAATACAAAGGGATCGCTTTTTAGTTCATCCTGTTCCTGTAGCAACCTACCGCGGATTTCCTTTCGGTTATACCAGGGGATATCTCTCTCTTCTTTAGAATCGCCGGATATTGCTTTGAGACGGTTTTGTCCGTGGGCAGCGATCGGAACTTTTCTAGTGCTGTAATCCAACCGAGATCCCTGGATTGATGAAGTGCCTGGTTTATTTTTAAGTGGGGTGACCCATTGATTTTTTTGATGCCGAAGACCTTTTAATCTGATATCCTCACTTGTTATCTTATCGACTGCGATCTCCCGGAGTGTCTTTTCCTTATCAATATGGAAAAAGTTCATCTTGATTCCATCTACATCGGTTACGATAAGTGAAACAAACTCGTCCAGCATATCGGGATCATCTATGATCCGATGTAACTGTTGTAAATCGCTCTGAGAAAGTCTGGAATAGCCTCCAGGGTGCCTATGCCATGAACCGATATAATAGACATCGTATTCTTTTCGATAGCTCTTGAGAACTTTCTGAACATACGCGACATCTGGTGAAAACTCTGTATGAAAGCAATCCGCATCTGGACCGGCATCAGTCGCATGTAGTATTATTATTCCCTCAGAAGTCCTCTTTCCAAGAAAAATCCCTCCGGTCTCAATATCTCCAAGTAGAGCATGGTTCCTGATGATGCTCTCAATGTGAGAGAGAGCAATATCCAGGATAAAGACTCTATCGCGAAAAACGCCTGATGATGGTTGTCCACCGAATTGTTTTTTCATACATCACCTTACAGTGCTAATAGCTTTTGCATCGTTTATTCCTCCAAGCGAGCCATTATAGCATCCGAACTCAGGGTTGAGGTTTGTAGCACGGGATCTTTTCACTATATTTTATTCAAACATCATATGTTGCTATTCCAGGCCATCCCCGAATTCTTCGCAGCTTATAACTCGGGACCAGGCCATTCCCCTGACCGCTGAAATTCTTCGTAACAGAATATCCAGGCTGAAGTTATTCCAAGAACTGTCGAAGGAGTTGTTTTTGTGCTATATGTCTGGTCCTCCGGGTACCATAAACAGAGATGCCCATCGCTATAGATATGTTTTGGACTATCGGATACATCAGGATGCAGAATAAATACGCGTAATTCCCCGTAAGGGTAATTATCAGGGTATATTATCCAGACCTCATATTCCACATCGGTATTGGATGTTATTATTCCTCTCCAGACGAGGTTGCCCTGTACATTATCTAAAAAAAAACCTGGGAAAGATTTTTCCATAATTTGTTTATCCAGCAGAAGTCGCCCCTTGCGGTCTTCCCACCAGGGGATGTACCATCTATGAGGTTTAATCAGGGTTCCTTT
>JAAYPD010000042.1 GCA_012520015.1 Methanomicrobiales archaeon | reverse complement strand
TGGTGTGTACGAGATTGGGGAGAGAGAAAAAGACTTAAGACAGGCCGGCACTTCAATAATAAAGACTGTTCGCCTTACAATTCTTCTATTTTGTTTGTTTGCATGTACCGCACTAGTATTATTGGTTGGTGCACCCAAAATGTACGGGATATGAAACTTGAAGACCTCCGGTTCGGCACCGAACTTATTAAACGGGGATTTGCGCCCATGCAGAATGGGGGCGTAATAATGGACGTGGTATCAGCCGAGCAGGCTGGTATTGCTGAAGACGCAGGTGCAATTGCGGTCATGGCCCTTGAACGTGTTCCTGCAGATATCAGAGCTGCAGGTGGTGTTGCCAGGATGGCTGACCCTAAAAAGGTGACTGAGATCATTGATGCAGTATCCATTCCGGTTATGGCAAAAGCACGGATCGGTCACTTCGTTGAGGCCCAGGTTCTTGAGGCCCTTGGTGTTGACATGATCGACGAGTCAGAGGTTCTGACTCCTGCAGACGAAGAATACCATATCGATAAAACAAAATTTTCCGTTCCTTTCGTCTGCGGTGCAAGAAACCTTGGAGAAGCGCTGCGAAGAATTGGTGAAGGAGCAGCGATGATCCGTACCAAAGGGGAGGCAGGCACCGGGAACGTGGTTGAGGCAGTGCGCCATAACCGGACCATCCTGTCAGAGATAAGAAAGCTCAGGGGAATGGAGGAGATTGAACTGGTAAAAAGGGCAAGAGAACTTGAAGCTCCTGCTGACCTTCTTATTGAAACTGCAAAACGCCAGCGCATTCCTGTCGTGAACTACTCTGCCGGGGGTGTTGCAACTCCTGCGGATGCAGCGCTCATGATGCAGCTTGGAAGCGATGGAGTATTTGTAGGCTCAGGAATTTTCAAATCAGAAAACCCCGAACTGATGGCCAGGGCAGTCGTCGAAGCAGTCAACCATTACAATGAACCTGCGGTGATCGCAGAGATTTCCAAGGGTCTTGGAGATGCCATGCGTGGTCTTGATATCCATGCGCTTGCACCTGAAGAGAGGCTCCAGACCCGTGGCTGGTAAAAAAATTTCAAAAAAATTATTTGGCTTTTCCCTGATTTTTCACCGCTTCCATGGCAGCTTTCACCTTTTCCTCATCACCAAGGTAATAATTTCTGACTGGTTTGAGTTCTTCATCCAGCTCATATACCAGCGGGATACCTGTTGGAATATTCATATCAGGGATGTCGGCATCTGAAATATTATCAAGATGTTTTACAAGGGCACGCAGACTGTTTCCGTGGGCAGTGATGAGAACTCTTTTCCCTGACATTATTACAGGAACAATCTCATCTTTCCAGTAGGGTATGAACCTTGTAACTGTATCTTTAAGGCATTCGGTCATAGGCAGGTCGCTTCTCAGGATCTCCCGGTATCGTCGGTGATAGGAAGGATTATCCTGATTGTCGGGGGAGTAGGCAGGAGGCGGAACGTCATAGCTTCTTCTCCAGATGTGTACCTGCTGCTCACCATACTTCTCCACCGTTTCGGTCTTGTTAAGGCCTGTCAGTGCCCCATAATGCCGCTCATTTAGGCGCCAGGTCCGTATAACAGGAATCCACATGAGATCCATCTCTTCCTGGATAAGCCAGAGTGTCCGGATGGCACGTTTTAGAACTGAAGTGTATGCAATGTCAAACTCAAAACCCTGCTCCCTAAGGACCCTGCCTGCAGACTTTGCCTCGACAATGCCATGGGGAGAGAGATCGATATCACGCCATCCTGTAAACCGGTTCTCCCGGTTCCAGATGCTTTCTCCATGACGAATCAGAACCAGCGTATACATGATTAGTCACCATAATGTTGGTGATACAATCGGTTAATTCATCTGGAAAGGTTTTATGGGAACGGTCTCCAATCATCAGATATGACCATTCGTACCGGATGGGTGCTGATGTTAGTATTCATTGTTATTATCCTGCCAGTCGGCGCTGCGGTGAATATTACTTCAGAAGGATTGATCGTGAGTGAAACCGGTTATGCGGGGGGTTCACTTACGGTGATTGAAGTAGTGAAAAATGCAGGGGATGCAGACAGCGGGCCTGTCACCATCTCCTATTACCTTGTCAATGAGAGTGGAGGTGACGCAAAACGGGTTCCGATTGGATCAGCGGATCTTGAATCAATTACATCTGGAGGAGATTATTCAAGTGTAAGAACTTTCCTTTTACCACTTGACCTTGCTGATGGTGCATATAACTTTGTCAGGGAAGTCATGGGGAAAGAGACTGAACAGCCACAGCAGAAAACGATACGTATCGCAGATCCGACCCCTGATGGAAGCATGCCAGACCTGGTGGGATCAGGAATCATAATCCCGCCAAAGGCAGGGCCTGGAGACCAGGTCAGGGTTATTGCTGCAGTTGAAAACCGGGGAGGATCTGACGCAGGGAATTTTTTTGTTGACATATACCTGACAAACCGATCTGTCCGGGCTGTAGAACCACTACTCCTGGGAACCTGGGAGGTCGGTTCTGTGCCTGCAACCGGCCAGGCCAGTACCACGCGTACTTTTACCATTCCGCGTGAGATTATGGCAGGCGGTTACGGAATTTTAATGGACGTGGATCCAGGAAACCTGGTGCCGGAGAGCGATGAAGGTAACAATGACTGGTACCGCGATGACATGATCCAGATAATCGCCGGTGGACCACAGGTAATTGTCCCGCCTGTTCTCATGAATACCACCACATCCATCGTTCTGGTAAACCCGGAACAGGAACTTTAAGATTCCCGGCCTTGATCATTTCTTTTTTTCACAAGGTATAGGTGCACCAACGCAGGGTTTATACTGAACCAGTACCAACATGTTATTGGTAAATTGATAAGACAGTGGATTAGTTCCCTTGGCAATCTATTCTCTGGCTCTTTTTTCTTCGTGTTTAGTTAGGGGACCGGCAATTTACGGTCCCCTGTATTGATATTCACTGACAGTTTACCGGAAGGTTCGATAAACATGTTTTCAGTATTTGGTATAACAGATCCTGCAATCTGGATGGGGTACGCATTATCGATAGGATTTGCGATAACCTGCATAATCTATGGTTTGATCAACTGGAACCGTGGAGGGCGGGAAGATGGCAGTTGATCCGGTATTCACCATCGTTCTTGTGCTGGTGTATGTTGCAGCCACACTGGTGCTTGGGTATCTTGGGTATAAAAGAACGATACATGCCGAAGATTACCTGCTTGCCGGACGGGATAGTCACCCGGTAATAATTGCCCTTTCATATGGTGCTGCATTCATCTCAACATCAGCCATCGTCGGATTTGGTGGTGTAGCTGCAAACCTTGGAATGGGACTTATCTGGCTGACGGTTTTCAATATCGGAGTGGGAATTCTGCTGGCATTTGTAATATTCGGGAAAAAAACCCGGGAGAAAGGGGCAGAGACAGGAGCGGTTACCTTCCCTGACCTCATGGGCAAGATCTTTCATGCACCAAAACTCCAGCTTATTAGTGGAACCATCATCCTTCTTGGAATGCCACTTTATACTGCAGCTGTACTTATAGGTGGTGCACGATTCATCGAGACCACGTTAAACATATCCTATACAACCGCACTGATAGGATTTGCTGTCATTGTAGCCATCTATGTGATCTATGGCGGACTTATCGCAGTGATGTATACCGATGCATTCCAGGGAGCAATTATGCTGACCGGAATGACATTGCTCCTGGTACTGACATATATTGCAGTTGGCGGAGTGTCTGCAGGTCATTCGGCATTAAATGCAATGTCAGGCCTGGTTCCTGAAGCACTTGCCGGGCAGGGAATGACAGGATGGGCATCAATGCCTGAGCTTGGATCTCCAATATGGTTCACCCTGGTAACCACCCTGGTTCTGGGTGTTGGTATAGGCGTTCTGGCCCAGCCACAACTGGTGGTCAGGTTCATGACTGCAAAGGAGAACCGGGCACTTAACCGGGCAGTGCTGGTTGGAGGCCCATTCATACTGATGATGACAGGCGTTGCATTTACAGTAGGTGCACTGACAAATGTTTATTTTTACGAGCACATGGGAAAAATCGCGGTTGACGCAGCAGGAGGAAATGTCGATTCTGTGATACCGCTTTACATTAACATGGCAATGCCTGACCTGTTCGTAATTATCTTCATGTTAACCCTGCTTTCGGCAGCAATGTCCACGCTTTCATCCCTTTTTCACACCATGGGCACTGCACTTGTCTGTGATCTTTGGGGAAGAGGACACAAATGTGCCATGTCATTAAAGGCCAACCAGGTTGGATGTATCGTGATGATGATCATCAGTCTTGTTCTTGCCCTTGCCATGCCGGCCGGGATTATTGCAAGGGCCACTGCAATGTTCATGGGCCTTTGTGCATCGGCATTCCTCCCTGCATTTTCAGTAGGTGTGTACTCCAAAAATCCCTCTAAAAACGGCGCAGTGGCAAGTATGATCACAGGGGCATCCATCTGGTTATTTTACACAGTCTTCGTCCATACCGCCGAGGCAAAGGTTCTTGGTATCTCCCAGCTCCTGACCGGATCTGTTACGATACTGGGTGCTCCCTGGACGGTGATAGATCCGCTGATTATTGCATTACCCATATCTGCCATTGTCATGATCATCTTCCAGCTCAGCAACAGAGTAGCGGGAGTCAGATGCCAGGGATGAAAAAAGTTCAATTCAGTTTTTTTCATCTCTCTAAAAATTTTTCCGTGAGTGATCATGGAATTTTTATGAATCAGGAAAAATTTTCTTCTTCAAAAGGTAATACAGGACCATGTAAATCCATGGAGGGTATTACATGAACATCCGAACATTACAGATCCTGATTCTAATATTTTCAATGATGACAATTCCCGTTTTTGGAGCAGAGTTCACGAAAATTTTTGGAAGTGTCCCAAAGAATGGAATAAATCATGTAACGATTGATAATTCAGCAAATGATAAGGAAGCAGTGATAGTGTTCAAAGAGATGAACTGGCCAATCCCATTTGCTGTATACTTGGGTTCTCATCAGACAGGGGTAATGAAACTCCCTACAGAGTCATACCAGATCTACTAC
>JAAYPD010000041.1 GCA_012520015.1 Methanomicrobiales archaeon | reverse complement strand
TTGCCGGAGGTACAAATCCTTTTTCCGGGATCTTTCCATGGCCAAGGGTGGATATGTCCACAAGCTCCTGGTAATTTATCGCATTACTTATAGCATCTCTGAATGCGATGTCTGACATCGGCTCTTTTTTAAGGTTAAATCCTAAGAATGTCATCCCGCTGGTTGGTTTTTCAAGCACCTCAAAATCGCCTGTTTTTTGAAGTGAAGCGATTGCTGCATAAGGATATGAGGCGGCGTACTTCCAGTATGTGTCCATAATTCCGCTCTCAAGTGCCTTTGCAGCTGCATCTTCGTTCTTAAACCAGCTTATCTCTACAGTATCATATGCAGGAGTTTTTCCTTTCCAGCCCGGATTTTGCCTGAAGATTACCTTGCCTGAATTCAGATCCACATTGTCAATGTAAAAAGGACCTGCTCCCACGTACGGGCCTGTACTGGTATACTCATTCGGGTTTTCAATAGATTCCCAGATATGTTTAGGCAGTATGCTGTAGGATGTAAATTCCAGGGCAATGTTAGTGTATGGTTTATTAAACCTGAAGGTCACTTTATCCCCGTCAACCTGGGTATCTGTTAAAGTCTCTCCAATCCAGCCTGCGTTTGGCACACTTGTCCCATACATCTGAATTGAGTACGCAACATCATCAGCAGTTACCGGAGTCCCGTCACTCCAAAACTGGTTTCCTTTTATGATAAAGGTCCATTCAGTATTGTCCTGTGAAACCTCATAACGATCAGCAAGAAGACCGATGAGTTCTCCTTTATCATTCATCTGCATAAGAGGAGGATTTGAGATATGGTTAAAGAGACCAAGGGTGTAGTCTCCGATGAAAGCAGGTGACTTGACTTCATTGGTTGTTGCAATACGTAAGGTTTTTTCTTCAGCCATCACTGGTAAACAGCAGCATGCAAGAATTGCCACGGTCAGTATCACCAGTGTCCATCTCTTCTTCGAAAAACTTTTCATAATAATCATCTTAATTGGTATTACAGATATATAAAAAATTCATATGAGGGTTTGAAACTGGTTATGTGAAACAGCCAGGGTCGTTTATTCATCAGTCGGATTTTTAAGTTCAAAGATAATGATGGGTATATCATTGATGAACAGGACGATATCTGTTCATGAGTCGCTAATCTCACAATGCTCAGGTTGTTCACATTAATATTTTTATTACGCCTTGTGACAAGAATATGTTATCCTGAAACGAACGGGAACAACCGTGGGGTATTAGGAGGAGACAAGCCATAAGTCAGTTCAGGAATTGCCTGGCAGTAAAGAATAGAGAACGAAGTTAATTTCTGGTGGATGAGATGAGACCGATAAACGATAAAAGACGTGCAATAGAAGAAGGAGGGCATCAGCTGGTCGTTGCCGGTCCAGGTTCCGGGAAGACCTGGCTGCTGATTGAAAAGATTAAGTATCTCCTGAATCAGGGGGTGCCAGGCCATGAGATCCTGGCACTTACTTTCTCTGAGAAGGCTGCCAGGGAGATGCAGGACAGGATTGACAAGGAGGGCGGAAGCCATGATCTTACCATCCGGACCTTTCATTCGTTCTGTTACCATTTCCTTGAAGAGGAGATTCTGGACTCAGGGGTAAGTTTTGCCAGGGGGATGATTTCTCCGGAACATCAGAAGGTCTGGGGTATCACCAACTTTGACGATTTCAATATCCAGGCTATTGAGGTCAGGAATAAAGGTCGAAGTGGTTGAAAAGATCATGACCGGGATTAGTTCATTCAGGGATGAACTTGTCACTCCGGAAGAATTGATCGCGTATATCGATAAAAGGATTTCTGAAGATATCAGTGATGAAGAGTTGGATTACTTAGAGAAATTGCGGGATCTTCATTCGGTATATTCAGCCTATCAACAGTATAAGCTGGATCACCGTTTCATCGATTTTGACGATATGATCCATCTGACGGTGGAAACGTTAAAAAAGAAACCTCTCGTAATTCGCCGATACCAGGACAGGTTCCCGTTCATCCTTATCGATGAGTTCCAGGATACTAACTTTGCCCAGTTTGAACTGATTCGCCTTATCGGGAAGGATAATGTCTTCGTTGTCGGTGATGATGACCAGACCATCTACCGGTTCCGGGGTGCTTATCTCACGAACTTTGAGGACTTTAAGCGGACTTATCCGGATACGAAACTCTACCATCTGACTGAGAATTACCGGAGTTCTGCAAATATCGTGAATCTTGCCCTGGATCTTATGAACAAGGTTCCGGATCGGGAAAGGAAGAATCTGTATACGAATAATCCTGAAGGAAAGAAGATTACAGAGGCGGTATGTGATGATGAATATGCAGAGGCAGAATTCATTCTAAAGACGATCACCTCCCTTCATGGGACGACTTATTCAAAGAATAAGGAGACTGACCCGGAGAAGAAGGTTCAAACCCTGGAATATAAGGATTTTGCAATTTTATGCAGGAAACGATATCATGGGATGAAGGTATTCGAAATTCTCCGGCAGCATAATATTCCATGTGAGTTCCGGGGAGATGTTGACTTCTTTACAAAACCTGTCATTCTTGATCTTATCGCCTGGCTTCGGATCATTAATAATCCACTTAATGCCGGGGCATCCCTTTTCCGGATCATGCGACTGTGCGGAATTTCAGAGGTTAGTTCTATTAAAGTTAATAACCATGCCAGGGATTATTCTGATGACGATACCCGAAATGACGGGGTGTATGAGGCTATGGCCCATGCAGAGGAGTTTCTCATGGGTGATGGTATCCTGGTGAAGGAGATTGTTCACCGGATTGAAGAGTTCACCGCTCTCAAGTCACGAATAGTCCTCACTGAACTTGTCCATGAGGTCATGACACAGGCATCCGGTCTTTACCG
>JAAYPD010000040.1 GCA_012520015.1 Methanomicrobiales archaeon | reverse complement strand
TGCTTGTCTCCTCTATCCGGCCTGAAGGCATTGCCATCTTCTTCTTCTCGATAAGAACATCCAGCATGTCACGATCAAGTCCTGGATCATCTGGCTGCAATATCCGGTTAAGTTCGTAAAGTGCCAGAACGAACTCATCTGCTTTCATCTCATGGACTTCCCCTATTGACGGCGCCATGAGACGGGCAATGTCTTTTACCTGTTTACAGTGTTCATCGGAGATATGACCCATCTCCTTGTACGACTCAAGCATCAGGTCAACCCTGTCATGCCCATAACGCTTAACATTATTCGTCGTCCATTCAAACAGGCTGTATACTTTCTGAATTTTCACCTTTTCACGTGGCCTTTTCTGTTTTGCTGGTTCAACAGCCATGGAAGGCTGAGCAAACAACTGGTTTCTTAACGCCTCAAGCATTCCTTTCTCGGCTGCAAGAGAAGATAATGCCGATGAGACACTGGATGCACTTCCGCCCATACCTGCAGACATTCCCAAATCCGGCTGGCCTGCCGGTTCAATTGCATCTGAATCTTCTGACACTGACATCGACCCCACATCGTCTGAAAAACCCTCGACAGATGGTTCTTCATCATAATCATCGATATATCCCTCCATGGGAGTGGGAACTGAGGAGTGCTGCCCCACAAACTCCACCGGGTTCCCCTTTAACGCCTGAACAAGCGGATTTTCCGCATCATTCATACGTTCCCGTATATCGATGAGCAGGCGTTTGATCGAGGTCTTCAGCAACTCAACCTCGTCTCTGAGCTTGAGAAGTTGAATCTCAGGATCTTCGGCAGATGCCGAAGAAATGATGCTGTCGACCTGCGCCTGGTTGACTGCCATAATGATACTATGATTATGATCAGAAGTATAAATAGATTTTTTCTTCTTACAAATGAGGGTTGGTTTTCAAAATAATCCCATTAAATTTGTTAAAATTAGCATAGATAACGGAATATAACTTTAAAAATTTTGTTATCATCAAGCCGGATTGCTACTAAATTATCTGAAGTAGTTCTGCAACCGTCGAATGAGAGAATAGACGGACAAATAATTGAAATTGAATATAGATCGCCCTGACTGCCACAACCCTTATTTCATTCTATTCCAACCCTGTACTGAATGAACAGAATACTACCTGTCATCACTTTTTTTCTAATTCTTATTCTTGCCCAGGCAAGCTCTGCAGAATCTGGTGAGATGACAGCAGATGAACATTACCTGATGGGCAATGCATTGTCCTCCTTCGGACAGTATGAAAATGCCACTGTAGAATACAGGCTTGCCCTGAAATTACGCCCGGATTATTCAGATGCACTAAATAATCTTGGAATCGTTCTTAACAGACAGGGTAAATATGAAGAGGCACTGGAAATTGCAGATGAGACCGTCAGGCTTAACCCGCAGGATGCCGATGCATGGTATAACCGGGGAGTAACATTAGGAAAGCTTGAACGGTACGAGGAGGAAGTTGACTCGTACAAACAAGCTTTGACTATTCGCCCAAACTTTTCCAGTGCATGGGAAAACATGGGCGCTTCATACTTTGACCAGGGAAAATTCGAGGAGGCCATAGCGGCGTACCACAATGCGACATCACAGGATCAAAGCAATGCAGTGGGATGGTATTATATCGGAACGATCTACGAGAAGATAGGGCAGGTCGAAGAAGCTATCCAGGCATTTGAAAAAGCAATAGAGATTAACCCAAATCTTGGTAATGTAAAGTCCCGTCTTGATAAGATGAAGGAGAACCTCTCTTCATCATCCCAGGATAAAGATACTTTGCCCGAAGATAAAACGGACCAGAACTCTTCTGAGCTTTTTTCAGGATTTATGAATATCCTGAAATAACTTTTTTATGTGATCATTCCTGTAAAGGCCATTATCAGTATAAACAGGACTGGCTGGTGCACGAGATATATAAACAGGGACTGTCTTCCGATGAAGGCAAGAAAAAGCACAGGTTTTTTATGAGTATCAAAGGCATATACGGCGTGGCCTGATGGAAAGATCAACCTTCCTGAATACAGTCCAAGAATAAATACAGACAACCAGGGAATGAGAGGGGTGTAATCAACCGAATAAAAGTCATCAGGGCATATACCTGACCAGGCCAGCCACAAGGGTCCTGAAGGAAGAAGACCGGTGAGTGAGATGATAATCAGCACAGTTGCAAACAGTAACCCATAATAACCAGACCGGTAGAGGAGAGGAGCCAGGATAAGTGCTGTTCCTATAAGATGCAGGATACCAAACACAACATATCCCTCCCCGTCCATCACAAACCAGGTGATGATGGTAATCCCTGCCCCAATAAGGATAAGTTCTCCGCCTCGTCTCAAAAATGCAGAGATCTGTCTGTTTATATCAGGTATTTTTTCGATCTTCAGATGTGCCGATACTCCGGCGATTCCAACAAATGATATCGCGGTTAACAGTCCAAAGAGACGAAGCGGAAAGGTGAAAGGATCAGGGCCTTTAAGTCCAAGAAATGCGAGATCAACAAAAAAATGAAAGAGAATCATCATCAGGATCGCAATGCCACGGCAGGCATCCAGCTCAGGATATCTGCCGCGATGTGATCCCATAAAGGACTATGCCTGGGTTTTTCCACAAACCGGGCAGAATTTAGCGGTATAAGGTACCCGGGAACCACAATGCATGCAAAACCTGCTCTTTCCTCCACTTCCTCCTGCCGGAACCATGCTTCTCCTTTTTAACTGAACCGGACACAAGGCAGGCTTCTCGATTGATATCTGTATCGAGTCTCCGCCAGGGGCAGAAATAGAGCTCTGTCTTTGTTCCTTTTCAGGCCTGACAGGTTCTGCAGGTGTGCCCAGTGACGAAGGTGGCTTTACTTCGGGAGTAACAGGAGCGGGAGGTTTTTCAGCTGGAAGATCCTGAGCCGTTATAACCTGATCCGGCACGGAAGCAGGAGGTGATGCAGGAGCCGGGGCAGGTTCAGGTTTTAAGGCACCAGGAGCTCTCTCTGCTTCCTGCATTATCTGGGCAGTATGGGCTTCTGCGTCAATGATCGGTGACTGATCAGGCGATATTACAGGCCCTGGCTTTGCCTGAGGTGGCGGGGGCGGAGGAGGAGTAATTACTTCCGGCTCTGCTACCTGTGTTACCTGCGGCTCCGGAGGATAACCATTTATGGCAGTGAACCATTCCCGGCATTCAGTCTCAGGCTCGTCAATAAGCCCGGTGAACACCAGTTTCATCAGCCTGGTCTGGCCGCCGACTTCCATGTTCATCGCAAGCGCGGGCCGGTTCTTCTCGTCCCGTTCCATCTCCGCGCCTTTTATCATTGAAACGGGAATCTCCTTTGCGATAGTTCCTGCACTCTGCTGGGCACTTTCAATAAGAACAAGACGGTCGCTGGTCAGGATGGCAAGAAAGTTGTAGTTCTTAATCCGGATACCATCACAGTACCGGATCATGCTCTCCCCTATCTCAAGGATACGAAACGGATTAAAATTCCCGCCGCCAGGTTCTTCAGACTCCCCACGGCCCCGAAGATTTTCAATAAATGACATTCAAAGCACCTCCCTGATCATTGCAGGGATCTCACTGAGCCTGTCTGCAACCGGAACACCGGCATCACGAAGCCGCATGATCTTGGCATTTGCATCTCCCTCGCCCCCGGTGACGATGGCCCCGGCATGACCCATTCTCTTCTCAGCTGGTGCGGTTGTCCCGGCAATAAAGGCAACTACTGGCAGCTCTGCCGACCTTGCCCCTTCTTCTTCAAGGTTACCTCCAAGTTCGCCAAGTATCACGACTGCCCTGGTAAGAGGATCGTCGGCAAACCTTTCGAGCGCATCGGCAAAAGTCTGCCCGATGATTGGATCACCACCAATACCAATGATAGAGCTCTGACCTATCCCTGCCCTGGTCAGTTCATGGACGACTTCATAAGTAAGGGTTCCGCTTCGTGAGATAACGCCGACCTGGCCACGGGTTGCCAGGTGGGCAGGCATAATACCCATGCTTATCTCCCCAGGGGAGAAGAGACCAGGGCAGTTAGGACCAATGACAGTGCAGCCACGCACCTCTGCATAAGTGACTGCTTTCATGACATCATGAACCGGAATATGCTCCGTAATTGCAACAACAAGTTCAAGGCCTGCATCAGCGGCCTCCATGATGGAGTCACCGGCGGCAGATCCCGGGACAAACAGCACAGCGGCAGATGCATCCTTTGCCCTGGCTGCTTTGAGGATTGAGTCATATACAGGAACACCGTGAACTTCCTGCCCGCCTTTACCTGGAGTTACACCTGCAACCACACCTCTTCCTCCAACCGACCTGGCATACTGGTTCATCCGGTCAATATGAAAAGAACCCTGGTTTCCGGTTGCTCCACAGACGATAACACCAGTATTCTTATCTGCATAGATCATGATGCAGCCTCCACTGCAGCAGTCACTGCTTCTTCCATCGTGTCAAGCATCAGGTATCCTTTTGATGAGAGAAGGGCTTTTCCTTCTGCTTCATTTGTTCCGGCAAGCCTGACAATGATCTTCTGACTTACACCAGCCTCGATGATCCCGGCCGCAACCTCATCACATCGCGTAATTCCTCCAAGCAGGTTGACGATGATGACCGTCACGTCAGGCATGGATCCCAGAAGGCGGACGGCATGGGCAACCCTGACCCTGTCTGCTCCACCGCCTACATCAAGAAAGTTTGCAGGTCTGCCACCTGTCCGGTTGATAAGATCTACCGTGGCCATGGTCAGACCTGCGCCGTTCCCGATAACCCCGATATTTCCATCAAGCTCAACAAAAGAAAAACCATGTGCTGCGGCCTGTCGTTCACGGTCAGAAAGATCGCGGTTCTCCTTAATTCCCTGGCGGGCCAGGGCATTGTCATCAAGGATAAGCTTGGCATCTGCTGCATAAAGACCGTCCGCAGTCATGACAAGAGGATTGATTTCTGCAAGCAGTGCGTCCTTTGATCTGAAGACAGAGTATAGTTTCTGAATGACAGCCCCAATCTCCCCTGGAGCACCATTAAGCAGATACCTGAGGGTGTAACCTGGAACAGCTGACAAAAGTGGATAGATCGTCGCTTTTTTAATTGCATCAGGATTTTTTTGTGCGACCTCTTCGATGTCGACTCCGCCTTCGGTTGTAAAAAGGATGACCGGAGCCTTCTTTGAGCGATCTATTGTTATTGAAAGGTAGTATTCATGTTGAATCTGAAGTTTCTCCTCTATTAGGATCTCTTCAACAGGAACACCTTTAATCGTAGCCCTGAAGAGTTCTTCTGTCGTCTCCCTGATACGGGCATTCTCAGCCATGAGAATTCCGCCGGCTTTTCCCCGGCCTGCAACTTCTACCTGTGCCTTTACTGCTGCTTCTTTTATATCCGGGGAAACAAGGAAGTCTTCCCCCTTTTTTACCAATATACCACGAGGAATTAAGATTCCTGCTTTTTCCAGGATCGCCTTTGCTTCGTACTCTTTCAGTTTCATGATGAACCTTTCTCCATCCCAAGCTCCTGCCCGCGTTTCATTGCCCTTATATTGAGATCTTCCGTTCCCTTGGGGACACTATCCAGTATTGCTTTTTCCAGGGCAAAGCCGGATACAACCGTCGTGGCAGTGGTAAGTGCGCCAAGCATGATGATGTTTGCAACAATCTCCCGGCCAAGGTCATTTTTTGCAGAAAGGGTTGCCGGTATACCGACCCACCTGCATGAAGGCCTGTCATGCACAAGGCCGGAATCAAGAAGCATAATTGCATCACCAGCCGGATCTTTTCCATACTTTTCAAATCCCTGCTGACTCATGATAACATAAATATCCGGGTTTCTAACCTTTGGAAAAAGTATCGGTTCATCATCTATGATGACCGCACTCATAGAAGCGCCTCCCCTGGCTTCAGGGCCATATACCTGGGTCTGGACTGCGTATTTATCATCATAAAGTGCAGCTGCTCTGCCAAGGATGACGGCGGAGAGGATGATTCCCTGTCCCCCAAACCCTGAAAACCTGATCTCATGTCTCATCAGGCACCCCTGTAACCGGACGATCTCTTTTCACAAACTCCCCTACCAGGAATGATTCTCCTGGAAGCTCCTGCCCTGGCGCAGCGGTTCGCTCCCATTTTTCCTTCAGGATTGCATTTGACTTCAGGTAATTGATGTAATCCGTCGGCTCGCGGTATCTGTTACGCCTCCCATAAGATGTAGGACACTGGCACCTGACCTCTACGAGCGAAAAACCAGGATTGTTAAGACCTGCCAGCACGGCATCGGTCAGTTGTTTTACATGATAAGATGTCCATCTGGCAACATAATTCGCACCTGCCGCTATTGCAAGCTCCACAAGATCAAAAGGTGTTTCTACTGCACCATATGGAGTTGTTGTCGAGGTCTTTCCAAGAGGAGTGGTAGGGCTGCCCTGCCCGCCAGTCATTCCATAAATGTGATTGTTCATGCAGACAACCGTGATGTCGATATTTCTCCGGCATGCATGAATGAAATGGTTTCCCCCGATTGCAGCAAGATCACCGTCGCCGGTAAACACCACAACATTCAGTGACGGGTTTGCCATCTTGACTCCTGTTGCAAATGCAAGCGCACGTCCATGGGTTGTATGCAGAGAATCGGTCATGATATACCCAGGAGCCCTGGATGAACATCCAATTCCGGAAATAAATATTGTTTTTGTCTGATCCCAGCCGGTCTTCGCCACCGCTTCAAGGACGCAGTTCATGATGGTTCCATTTCCACAGCCTGCACAGTAAATATGGGGGAGGCGGTCTTCTCTAAGCCAGTCGTCGTTCATTCCTGGCCTCCCGCAGCTTTTACTGCAGCAACAAGATCTTCAGGAGTATGCAGGTCTCCGCCTATCTTACTGACCGGAATGACAGGGACACAGGTATGACGCTCTATTTCTCTTGCCATCATGCCAAGGTTCATCTCAGGAACGATGAAAGCGCGAGCAGACGGGAACCGTTTGAGGAGTTCTTCGGGAAAAGGCCAGACTACCCGAAGCTGAAGGTACCCGGTGCCGGGAATTTTCAGCCTCTCAACCACTTCCCTGACCGTCCTGACCGGGGCGCCATAACAGACAAAAACGTACTCTGCATCTTCGTTCACGACAGAATAATCTGCTATCTCGTGCCTTGCATCTTCAATCTTTGAGACAAGTCTTCTTACAAGTGATTCATGCCTTGTCGGGTTTGTTGTATCCGGATAACCTCTCTCGTCATGTGTAAGACCAGTTACGGGAATGTGGTGTCCTGTTCCAAAGGCTGCAAATCCTGGAACCCCGTCCGGTCCTGGCGCAAATGGTAGTGCTCCATCTGCAGGCGGTCTTGGCCTGACAATCTCAACCTTATCAGGGATCTCTATCTTTTCACGCATATGCCCGACTGCCTCATCCGCCATGAGGAAGACAGGAGTTCTGAAACGGTCAGCAAGGTTGAAGGCTTTTACTGTAAGATCATAACATTCCTGAACACTTGAAGGTGCAAGGGCAATTATACTGTAATCTCCATGTGACCCAAACCTGACCTGCATGATATCGCCCTGTGCGGCCATGGTGGGCTGACCAGTCGAGGGGCCTCCACGCTGAATATTTACAAGAACGCACGGAGTCTCTGTCATCACAGCGTACCCGATGTTCTCCATCATCAGTGAGAATCCAGGTCCTGATGTTGCAGTCATGGAACGTGCACCGGTCCATGCTGCCCCGATGACCGCAGCCATTGAGGCGATCTCATCCTCCATCTGGATAAAACAG
>JAAYPD010000039.1 GCA_012520015.1 Methanomicrobiales archaeon | reverse complement strand
GGTGGCCTGACATGGAAAACCTGGTTATACTTCTGTTCTCCAAAGACTGGTGAACTAAGGATCATCTGGTAAAAACCAGGTTTTGCATCTGAAGGGGTGATGACACGAAAAGTCACTTTTTCATCAGAGATGAATTTCATGTCCGTGACATTCAGGGCATTATCATCCTGTCCAAAGCCGATAGTCATGTTATCAGTAAAACCCTGCCCTGACAGGGTCACAAGATAGGAGAATCCTGCATGCACGCTATCTGGACTTAGTGCTGTAATATCAGGAGCTGATGCCCCAAAAACCGGGCCCGTGCAGGCAAGTAAAATTCCTCCAAGTATACAGAAGAGATACCAGTTCCTGTCAGGAAAAAAAGATCTGTTTTTAATTTTTTTTGAATTCATGAAGAATCATCCCGAAACTTTTACTTTGGGTTATCCACTTTTTTCACAGTTCAATATTTGAGAGTGGAGAAGAAAAACTTCTGTGTATAAGGGCGAAAAGATAACCAATAATAAGGAGAATACTAAGAAAAAACAACTGGCAAATGTTAAGGCCGGTCAATGTGAAGTAACTGGACAATCTGGATAAATAAAAGATAAAGGAGAAAAGGCACAGTATGCAGTATTATCCATCGCCAGAGGAGGTGATAGATATGGACGTTCTGATCCAGGCAGTTGAATCTGCATTTGTGGATCACGGGACCGGAAGGAGTGTTATGCCTCCCAAAGTATACGTGGATCTTCCTGGCGGGGATTTCAGAACGATGCCGTCATATATACCCTCGCTTCAGACCGCGGGAGTAAAGATTGTAAATGTTAACCCTGATAACCGGAAGGCCGGCCTGCCGACCGTCATGGCGGTAACTGTCCTGCTGGATCCGCCTACAGGAAGACCGATCGCCGTCCTTAATGCAACCACCCTTACAGATCTTCGAACCGGTGCTTCGGCAGCCGTAGCAACCAGGGCCCTGGCACAAAAGAAAAAAGGAACTCTTGGAATAATTGGATCAGGCAGACAGGCAAATTCTGGTATCAGGGCCATTCCTCTGGTATTTGAACCTGAAGAGGTGCTGGTATGGTCAAGGACAAGAACCAATGCAGAGAGATTTGCAAAGAACCATTCCCATCTTCCGGTCAGGGTCTCTGATATTGAGACCGTTGCAGGGGCTGATGTTCTCCTTACTGTGACTCCTTCAAAAGTCCCACTTATAAAAGATAAATGGATCTCTGATGGTGCCCATATCAATGCCATCGGGGCTGATGCACCTGGAAAACAGGAGATCGATCCTGATATCCTTCAAAGGGCATTTGTTATCGTTGATGACATGGATCAGGCCACCCATTCCGGCGAGGTGAATATGCCAATACAAAAAGGGATCTATTCTCCTTCCAGGATTGCTGGAACGCTTGGAGAAGTATTGACCGGAGCTGTCAGGAGACCTTCTTCAGATGAGATCACAGTCTTTGATTCAACTGGGCTTTCGATCATGGATCTTGCCGCTGCACATCTTGCTATTGGGAAAGGAAAGGTTATTGACCTGCCATTTTTGGAAAATACCGACATGTATGAGGGCCCGGGAGTGAGAGAATGAAGATATGGTTTACCAGCATAATGTGGATGAGAGAACAGACCTGGTTTATAGAGATGCGAGTATTGTACCATGCCAACTGATGAAGATACTACACCCCAGGTAGAGCCTATCTCTCCTTATGATGACCTCTTTTCAGATGATGTCATCCCTGAAAGTTCAAAGCCTGTAAAGCCTGCCAGGGGACCGGTACTGGAACCTGATTATTTCACCCCTGAACCGGCTAAAGATGAACAAAAGAAGTTTACACTGCCTGCCATCAGGGAGATCGCCTTTCTTGCAGGAGTAATAGGAGTCGGTCTAATACTAATACTTGTCCTGTTTTTCCTTCCATCAGCCCCTGCACCAGGCCTGGAAACAGAATCACTCCCTTATGTAACTCCTGCCGTCACAAGGGAGGAACCTGCCACTCCTGAGCAAACATCAGGTTCCGGTTCACAGCCTGTAAAGGGGTATACTCTGTTTGATAACTTCTCAGACAAAGAGAGCGGCTGGGGTACATATGAAGGCAAGACTTTCTTAAGATATTACTCCCAGGGGGAGTACCACATGATCCAGAAAGGGAATGATCTCTCAGATCGTGCTCTTCTTGGAAAAGATACGGCTGATTTTATACTGGAAGCTGATGCAAGGCTTGATTCAGGGCCGCTTACCGGACAGTACGGTATCATCTTCAGGTTTGATGAAGGGAAATATTATTCGTTTGGGATTAATGGCCGGGGCTGGTTTACGATAAGAAAACACATGGGTGGAAAGGTGTACGAACTGATTCCGCTAACCGAGACCTATATCCTGAACAAAGGGTATACTTCAAACCGACTGGGTGTTAAAGCAGAAGGTAATACCATCAGCCTGTTCATTAACGGAAAGATGGTCAGGGCGATTGGAGATACTTCACTTACCCACGGGGATATAGGATTTTTTGTATCCAGACTTGGAGAGCAGGGATTTGTTAAGGAACAGCCGGTACACGTGGCTTTTGATAACTTTAAATTCGGGGAACTTTAGTGAAAAAGAGATCTTATACTCCAGTTGTTCCAGATATTCCCATAGAATTGGCGGGAATATAGCATTCCCATCAAATTTTTCAGGACGGAGGATCGTCAGATATTATCTCTCCGTCACGAAGCGTTATGATCCTGTTAAAATATCTTTTATGCCAGTCTTCGTGTGAGACCATGACGATCGTCTGGGCCATCTCCTGATTTATCTGTTTAAACAGGTCAAGAACATTTCGGGAACTTTCAGAGTCAAGATTTGCACAAGGCTCATCGGCAAACAAAATCTCCGGTCTATTGACCATGGCCCTTGCAATAGCTACCCTCTGCTGCTGCCCGCCGGAAAGTTCATTATGCTTGTGGGAGAGGCGATCTGATAACCCGATACGGTCAAGTATCTGGTGCGACTGGGCAAGATATTCTTCTTTTGGCGTTCCACGCACCATCGAGGTCAGGAACACATTCTCTTCAACGGTAAGCTCAGGGACCAGGGCATAATCCTGGAATACATATCCAAGCCGCTTCAGCCTAAACCTTGTTCTCTGCCTGTCGGTCAGGTCTTTTACATCAATACCACCAAGAATAATCCTCCCTTCAGTAGGTTTGTCAAGAAGACCAAGGAGATGGAGCAATGTGGATTTTCCAGAACCGCTCGCTCCCATGATACCGACAAATTCCCCTTTCTGAATAGTTAGTGATACACCCCTTAGTGCATGAACAGTTACTTTCCCCATCTCATAAACTCTTGACAGGTTTTCAGCGGTTATCATTTCAGCTCCTCATTGCAGTAAGAATATCTTCATTAGCTACCTGCCATGCCGGGATGTAACCAGCAACAAATGACGCAACATAAAGCATGATGGTGTTATTTACCAGGTCAGATGCTGCAACAACAGGAGTTACTTCACCATCAGGGAATTGAAAAGGATATACCGTAAGAATCGCCACCATGGACTCTACAAGAGCAGTTCCAACAATTACTCCAAGTGTCGTTAAAATCAGGACCTGGAAGACATAATTATGGATAATAATATTTTTATCCACTCCGATAGCCTTTAATACGCCAATCTGCCGTCTGCTGTTTAATGTCTTAATCATGATTACGATAAACAGGACGACAATGGCAATGATTAGTGAAACGACAACCGTGATCGAATTGAGCATTGAAAAGTTCTGAACAGCCCGTCCCATCGCCTCTTCAAGAATATCCTGCCAGGTCTGAACCTTTTCCCTGATTCCAAACCTGTAAAGCATGGTTTTTACCTCAGGTTCATAAGTACCAGGATGAGTCTTAATTATTAATTCGGTTGCATAATCCACTTTCCTGTCAAAAACCGATTCCAGTTCATCCCAGGTGATATAAGCCCCCTGGTCTGCATAAAATGAACCGGTCTCGATGATCCCCTTGACATGGTAAGCCTTGCTCACACCATTGGTATATTCAACTATTACTTCATCACCTGCCTTCACATAACCAAGAGTCACGCCCATGTCAAGGCTTGGATCCTTGTGGCCAGATGTATGGATACCTATGATTATCTCGTCATTTTCTCCATCTGCAAGATAATCCCCATCTGACATCTTTTGGTACACATCGGTCACAAGCCTTTCATCATCAGGATTTATTGCAACCACGGTAGAACCAATGCTGTTTCCTTTATACCGGAGTGTGACCCCTGTCCCGTAATGGGCAGAAGCCCTGAGGACGCCGGGAATCCTGTTTACCTTCTCAAGCAGAGAAGATACATCCTCGATAAAACGCTCATCACCATGAGGAGATATGATAATATTCCCAGTCTGGTATGTGATAATCTGGTCCTCTGCAACCTTGATAAACCCAAGAATTATGGATGGCATGAAGATCATGTTGGTAAAGACCATCGCGATTATCAGTACAGTAAGATACAGGCTTCCCCTGCTTCCCCGTAAAATGCCCCTTGAAGCTAAAAAAAATGAAACCCTGAGGTCTGTGAGCATCAGCCATCCTCGTTTTTACGCCTTATGTAAATAAACCCTCCCGCACCTGCAATGATGATGAGAAGAACCAGTATCATCATACCAGGCGAATCCTGACCATTCGTAACAGTAAGCACGAGATCCTTTTCAAGGGTATGAGTACCCCAGTCATCGGTGTAAATAATTTTCGTGTTATATGAGTACTCTCCAGGTTCAGTTCCTTCAAGGATGAATGTGGCGGGTGCATCGTTTCCAGGTTTTATCCGCCCGATAAAGGCTTCTTTTGCACCCTGGACAGGCAGATCAATAGTTGCACTTACAGACTTTGACTCACCAGTTCCCGTATTCTGAACCCTTATGATGAGATCAAAAGGAGTTCCAGGTTTTACCCTTGAAGGAGTCGTCTCAACCGATGTGATGCTAACCTCAGACTCACCCCTTACATCAAGACCGATAGATCCTGTATCTTCGATGATAGTCCCGTCAAGCAGGGCATATGTCATCCTGACCGGAACATCAATTATCCCGGTCTGCATGTTCTTATTAATCAGAAGAGAGAGATTCTTCTCCCTTGCCATCCCGGAATCGAGCCTGTCGATCAGAAAAGAACTGATTCCTGCAGGAATAACAGCCGGTGGGGATCCATTAACAAAAACGCGGATATTATCAGCCTGGGTAGAACCCTCGTTTATAATCCTTATCGTCCCTTCGATCCGGGTTCCTGGTTTTACCAGCTCAGGAAATGTATTCTCAAGGGCCAGGGAGGGAGTTCTCATAACAGACAACTGAGTATTGACATTTACCGGGACCGGGTATTTCAGGCTCTGCCCATCCCTGACCCTTATCCAGACTTCAGGAAAATACATACCGCTCTTTTGCGGTGCACGAACGAGGAAAGTAACAGGGACAGGTTGATCAGGACCTATATTCCCTGAAAACCTGGAATCACCTCCCAGTACATCAAAATCCCTGGATTTTAAAATTACACTTTCGATATATGGAGTCAGACTTGTGGTTGTCTGGCTTGCATCCTGCCCGTAAGACACAGTGCTGGTAGTGGTGCCGGTTGAAATGCTCTTTAACGTGACAGTCAGTGTTCCCTCTTCCCCAGGAAGAAGCACGGCTGGGGATACCTTGTAATCTGAAACGATTACAGATACCTGGGGTGCGCCTGTGCCAGGTGGAAAAATACCGGCAAGTAAAAGAAGTATTATCAGGTAAATCAGGTAATTTCTGACTAAACTGGTTTTGCCAGGATTTTTAAGTATTTTCATAAATATCTTTCGTGAGGTATGTTGTGATACTATATCTATTCCGCTGTTTCAACCGGTTTTTATAAAAAACAGTGTACATAATTTAAGAGCATGGACCCAGCCACAAACGAGAGCCTTAACGATGAACCCAAACTCATTCCAAAGACTCCCCTTTTTACCCGTCCTGCCTTTCTCTCTCTTACTATAGGAGTTCCTTTCTGCATATTCAAGATATTATTTGGAATCCAGTTTATCAGGGCGGCAGATATCCATAGCCAGCCCTGGTTCATCTATGCAGGATGGATTCTGATAGCCTGGGCAGGAGTTGACATGGTCATGAACCTGTCAAGAGCCGGGCTTGATCTAATAGGTTCAGGTAATAAGATTGAGTTCTGTTCCCTGGCACAAGTAGGAAAATTCCTTGGTGTTCCTCTGATATTCCTCTCTGTTGACACACTGATCACTTTCACGATAATCTGCATGGCACTCTGGTCAGGCTGGATTGTATACCTTAACCGGACGGAAGCGATACTTTGGTACGGAGCCACCACATTAAACCTGATAAGTCTTTCACTTGTGAGTTTATGGACTGAAATACTGCGGAAAATAAAAACTCCCTGATGGTTTTGATTAAATTCCTGTCTTATGAAGATTTAATTGTAAATCCTGTTTGCATACCTTACACAAAACAGGATTGGAAAGAGAGATGAAAACACCAATGGGGAGAAGCCTCATGGGTGTTTCTTTAATGGTATTCGGGTGATTCCAGTAAAATATGTATTTGCTAATAATACTGGAGATATCCCGTTCATTTTGGAGATACTGCCCATGCAGGCAGCTCAAAGCTTATCCCAAGGGCCCATAGCACTATGGTGTACATGAACAGGGTTATCAGGATAACACCAATCATGTTCAGGATAAATCCAGTCTTCATCAGGTCACGCATTGTCAGGTACCCGGTTCCATATGCAACTGCATTGGGAGGAGTTGCAACAGGGAGCATAAATGCAAGAGATGCTGTCAGGGCTGCGGTGAGCATTAAGATAACCGGGTTTATCATAAGACTGATAGAAGTGACTGCCATAATCGGCATCATAACCGAGGCAATTGCAGTATTAGATGTGACTTCAGTCAGGAATGAGACCAGGATAGCCACCAGCAGAATGATAAGCAGCACATCAAGTATTGCAAGACTGGTCAGGTGTTTTACCAGTTCATCTGCCAGGCCGGATTTGATAAACCCTTTCGAAAGACAGATACCACCACCAAAGAGTATAAGAATACCCCATGGGATCTTCAGCACTGAACCCCAGTCCATGGTATACTCCCTTTCTCTTATGTTTACCGGAAGGAGGAAGAGAAGTATAGCCCCAAACATTGCTATTGTTGAGTCATCTATCCCAGGAAACAGTATGTCAAGACCGGGTATTGTGAAGTCTCCGATCTTCTTTGTTACAGAAAAGATCCACATGAGCGCAGTCATGGTAAAAACGATCAGGGTCCATCTTTCCCCAGGTGTAATACGGCCTAATTTTTTCAGTTCCTCAGTGATTATCTCGCGGCTTTGAGGAAGTTTTGAGGGCAGATGATTGAAGGGGCCATATACCAGCCACAGCCAGGTAAGAGGAATAAATATCGCAACCAGGGGAATTCCAAAAAGCATCCAGTCAACAAACCCGATGGTGGGTGCATCAGGAAACAGGGTTTTAAGCTGTGCAAGAAATATCCCGTTGGGTGGTGAGCCGATGATTGTACCAAGACCTCCGATCGATGCGGCATATGCAATTGAGATCACCAGTGCTTTTGCAAAGTCAAGGCCTCCTTCTTCTCCTGTTCTGTCCCTGAATGCATCCACCCCGATTGTCCCGATTATGGCAACCGCAATTGGGATCATCATCATCGCCGTTGCCGTGTTGGATATCCAAAGAGATATAAAGGCTGTAGCGATCATGAAGCCCAGAATGATCCGTTTCGGACTTGTCCCGGTAAGCAGGATGATAGATAGGGCTATTCTTCGGTGCAGGTTCCACTTCTGCATGGCAGCAGCTATGATAAAACCGCCAAGAAAGAGGAATATTGTTTTATCTGCATAAGGTGCCGAGGCCTCAGCCGGAGTTAAAACACCTAACAGGGGAAAACCAACAAGAGGGACAAGGGCAGTTGCCGGTATTGGTATCGCCTCTGTTACCCACCAGATGACCATGAGTAATGTCACTGCCGCCGTTGCCTGAATTTCCCATGATATGAAGATAGATCCAGGTAAGGCCAGAATCAGGCCTCCAATGACCAGACCCAGAACCAGACAAAAAAAATTCTTCATTTGTTATATGTATGAATTATTCAGTTAATAATCCGTCCGAATTATCTCCTCATGGATCAATGTACTAAAGGTTCATGGTTAATAACAGGCAGCAGCTGATCAAGGCTATACGCGGAAGAAGGACCTCTGGGAAAGAAGAATATGCAAAACCCTTCTTCAAGTGGGCAGGAGGGAAGAGTCAGCTATTATATGAGTTTGATCCACGGTTCCCTGAAGACCTGAGCTCCGGGTCCATAAACAGGTACATAGAACCTTTTGTCGGTGGAGGTGCGGTTTTTTTTTACATCTCCCAGCTCTACCCGCTCAGGCAGTCCATTATCTGCGATATTAATGCTGAATTAATCCTGGCCTGGCAGGTTGTAAAAAAAGATGTCCATTCTCTTATCAATATTCTCAGGGAACTGCAGGAGGCTTATGACATGCGTGACCTGGCAGAGCAACAAAACCTCTTTTACCAGGTCCGTGAAGAGATGAACAGGGAAAGATCCTGGTTTGATTTTGGCTCATATGGTGAACATACCATTAAAAGAGCAGCACAGTTATTATTCCTGAACAAAACCTGTTTTAACGGACTGTTCAGACTCAATTCAAAAGGAGAGTTTAATGTACCCTTTGGTAAATATAAAAAACCGGACATCGTCAACGAAAAAAACCTGCTGATGGCATCTGGTCTTCTTACCAATACGACAATCCTTCATAGGGACTTTACTACCTGCCTTGACTATGTAGATGACAGGTCTTTTGTATACATCGATCCTCCCTACCGCCCCCTGAATAAAACATCATCCTTTACAGGGTACTCAGAGGATGGCTTTTCAGAACAGGACCAGATCAGGCTTTGTGACTTTTTCAGGAAGGTGGATGAGACTGGTGCAAAAGTGATGCTTTCCAATTCTGATCCAAGAAATGAAGATCCTGATGATAACTTCTTTGATGAACTTTACAAGGATTTCCTGATAGAAAGGGTACATGCTAAACGTTTTATCAACAGCGTGGGTGAGAAAAGGGGCAATATTAACGAGTTGATCATTCGTAACTACCAAAATTAGAGGGAAAGATTATCCGGTAAGTTCCCCTTCTCCTGCACTGTAAAGCCAGTAACCTTTATAAGGGCTTACAAGGCGGTCATCGCCCTGGTCTCCTGAACCCCCGTTCAGGATTGGGCTGTCGTACTGCTGAAGGGTCGCATCATAACCAACCACATATTTCCATACCCCCTGGATGGGGGACAAGGCTGTTTTAGCTTTTACTGGATCTTTCAATGGAAGGCTCCACGTGTTCCAGCCACCTTTCACCTGTTTTCTTATAATGCCAGGGGACGGATCATATTGAAGCGGGACTGAGTCATCCTTTGTTGAATAAACCCAGTATCCGGTCATGACTGATATGGGATCAGATGCTTTCAGGGTTTTCCATCCTGTATTATGAACATATTCAAGGAGGGAACGGCCTCCGGAGCTAACCTTTTCAAATATTCTCGCCGTGTCTTTACCTGAGGCAAGAGGCCTTGGAACTGATACAAAGTTCCATCCCTGGTGAAGGATAATCTCACCCTCTTTTGAAGAACCTGCCAGTGCAGCGGTTAGGTTCACACGTCCGTTTGCTGCAACCTTACCCTGTAGTGCAGGGACAGCATCTGAAGATGTTATCATGAGGGTTCTTATTTCCGGGTTGGTTAAGCTTTTATCAGCACACTTGATCAGGGCCGCCATTCCGGCAACAAAAGCCGTAGCCTGCGAGGTTCCAGTCATGTATCTGTACCTGGTTCCGTCAGGCATGCTCAGGGAGGTGCTGTACATCTCTCCTCCTGGTGCTGCAAGATGAACACTGGTTCCATAATTTGAGCTTTTAACCAGTGTGTCGCTGGCTGTAGATGCAGCAACTCCTATGACATTAGGAAGCTGGTATGATGAAGGGTAATGAGGCACCTTGTCATTATCCTTTGCCTGGTTGCCTGCCGCGCATACGAACAGGGCAGGTGTTCCTGAAATGGTCTCATACAGTACCTGTGAATTTTCCGATCCGCCAAAAGAACAGCTGATAATATCTGCACCGGCTGTTTTTGCATACTCAATTCCCTTGATAATATCTGAGGTATATGCCTTCCCATCTGCTCTGATTGCTTTGACTGCCATCAGCTTTGTCTGCCAGGCAATGCCTGAGCCACCGGTTCCATTATCTCCTGCTGCCCCGATAATTCCTGCACAGTGAGTTCCATGCCCATTATCATCCATTGGATCCGGATTTCCGGTGATCACATTATATCCATGTTCCCCTGAAGGGCCGGTCCACATGTTGGATTTCAGGTCAGGATGTGTATAATCAACCCCGGTATCAAGAACTGCAACGATCACATCCCCTGAGCTGGTAATAATATCCCATGCACCAGTCACTTTTCCATCAGAACCGGCCTTTCCCTGTGGGCTTCCTTCCTTGAACACCTGGCCGGTATTCTGAATACCCCACTGTCGCCATAAGTCTGGATCATTGCTTGTCCGGTCAATGGAAAGTATATAGTCTGGTTCTGCATAAAGAACACCTGGAAGAGCTGACAATGCTTTAATCGCCTCTTCCTCACTTTTTTCTGCCGCTGAATACAGAACCAGTCCTGAAAGGCTTGAGCTCAGATCTTCTTCAAGAGCGACTCCTTCTATCTCCACGTCCGCAAGGATTGAAATTTCTGATGTATTATACCTGACCAGGATCCTGGCGCCATCGCCGGCTGATGGAGGAGATATACTTTCCGATGCAATACCTGCCGATGGCACAGGAATATTATCATCCTGCATCGTCCTGTTTTTGGCAGCCATGGGAATTATCGGTACAGCCGCCCCGCCTCCTCCATCCCCTTCCCCGGGAACATTAAAATAATCACGGGCGGAGGGATGCCATCCTGAAATCGGTTCAGCTGATGCATGACATAATATTAACAGAATTATTACTCCGAAAAGTGCCCATCCAATACTCCTGGTCATAACACTCACAGCTTGAATCATCGTCTGCCAAGAAGATAAGGTTTTATACTTTACCCTGCTTCAGCCCTTATCTTTTTATTTCAAAATAGTAATACTGGGTGCCTTGGATCAGCGTGCAGTTCTGGCACTCCACGTCTTTCCATCAGTCCTGATTACAATTGTTCCATTAATATCAGTTCTGAATAACTGAGAACCCTGTTTTTTTATCTCCGCAAGCGTGGCTGAGCGGGGATAACCAAATGGATTTCCTGATGCAAGGGAGATAACAACAGCTTCCGGCCTTGTATTCATGACTGGTCCGATTCCTGTATCTGAACCATGATCCGGCAGCTTGAGAATTAGTTGCCTTTCCTCTCACTTCTGAGGAGTCGCCGGGGAACACAACTGAAATGTTGTTCATCGTGATACGCAGAACCAAAGAGTCTTCATCCAGGTGTCCGGTAATCCGGTGTGGTCCGATCACATCAACCCTTGTTGTATTGGTAAAAGGAATGGTCATTCCGGCTGAGGCGATCATCCGTACAGCCTGGTCAGATATTACGGCGCTGATGACATCTTTATAGAGATCGGAAGAATGGATCATGCCATTATCAACATAGTTTTTCACGTCAAAGGCTTCCAAAACATCTGTCATCCCTCCGATGTGATCATCCAGCGGGTGAGATGCCACAAGATAGTCAAGGGTTGTCACATTCTGCTGTTTCAGATAATCAACAAGCCGCCTGCCTGAACTTTTTGGGCCGGCATCTATGAGCATGTTTTTACCTTCACTTTGAACCAGTGCTGCATCTCCCTGGCTTACATCAATGAAATGAAACAGAACTTCAGGCTCCGGAGCAGGTGTAGGAACCGGTGTTTCCATTACAGGTTGAGGAGTAGCGATAGTTGTCATCACTACCGGTGTATCATTTATCAAAAGCCCTGGTTCCGGTCCGGTTCCAGGAAAAATACCGGGTATTCCATTTGAAACAGAATACCCAGGCAGCAGGCCTGATAAAAATAGTCCGCTGATTAATATGATGCATAAGAGGAGTAAGGCTGCGCCATAGATCCAGCCTCTGTTCTTCTTATGTGGAGTCAATTCAGCTTTTTTCCCGGACAGTTTCTTTACCTGCGGGGCTTTTGCCCTGTTAAGGTTACGCAGGTAGATCTTGTTGTCAGGATCGAACTTAAGGGCGTTTTCAAAACAGTGTATCGCACTTTCATCGTGAATTGTCTGGGATAAAGCAACCCCATACGCATTCCAGGCTTTGTGATTCCGCTCATCTTTTTCCACCAGTTCTGAAAAGATATCAATAGCTTCTTCGAATTTCCCTGATTTAATTAGAGATATCCCTTCATCGAACCGGCTCTCTTCCGGATCTACAGCCATATTAAGTCCATGTTTCTCAGCGTACAACTTAAAATCTCCTATGATAAGAGGAACATATCAAAGGTGCAGTATCCTGTTCACCTTTGCCGAACTATAAATAGTTTCACATCAAATTGCACCCCTGAACTGGCATGGAACCCATATTTTTTACTATCATAATCCTCCTGTTATGCGGAATCATAGCAGGTTTTCTTGCCGGACTTTTCGGCATAGGCGGCGGAGTCGTGATGGTTCCGGTCATGTTTCTTTTACTTGGCGACCTTGGTTACGGGGACAATGCCATGGCAATATCTGTGGCAACCTCCGCTGCTGTCATTCTTCCTACTGCAATCGCTGGTACTTTGAAGAAATACAGTGAGAAACAGATAGACTGGTGGCCGGCAATAATTCTTGGCATAGGTGGCATACTCGGTTCTATGGCAGGAAGCAGCCTTTCGGTTTTGATCCCCCGCCAGGCTCATGCCCTTGCATTTTCATGCTTTTTAATCTTCATGGCCTTTTGGATGGCCATAAAACAGATTAGGTACCTGAGTGCATATACCGTCAGAGAGACAGATTTGATCCTTCTTGCCCTGGGTACCTGTGTTGGAATTTCATCAGGCCTTTTTGGTATTGGTGGTGGGGTGATCCTGACACCTGTCCTTACCTCTGTTCTGGGTATGAACATTCACAAGTCGATCGGCATTTCTCTTACCGCCATGGTGCTTATCGCTTCAGGAACTGTGATGTCTTATATTGTCCTGGGATGGGAGATGGATGATCTGCTTCCTTTCTCGGTAGGATATGTGAATCTTCTTTTTGCGGCAGCCCTGGTAATAACCTCGGTTCCAGCGGTAAGGCTTGGAGTGAAGACTGGCAGTGCCATGTCAGGCAGGAGACTTCAGGTTCTTTTTATCGGGATGCTCATTCTTCTTGCAGTGAGAATGGCTGTATCAGCGTGAATTCTTCCATGAATGGGCCTGATCTCCTGTCTCCCTGGAAATTTCGGAGAGCTGAATGCCTGTCCTCTCCGTCGCTCTCTTTATTGCAGTGATATGCGAATGTCCGCGTGTTTCAATCTCTATCCATGTAAGACAGCTTAAGGGTCAGATATGCAAATTAGCAAAATTCAGTGTTACTAATCAAGAATACAATTCCAACACAAAATCGAAACCTTTATATATTTTCGGCGCCGCCCTACGGTGAGCACCGT